>CALIFM010000064.1 GCA_938021685.1 uncultured Gammaproteobacteria bacterium
CATGGCGCTTGCTCTTTAAACACTACCTGTGCTTGCTCATACAAAGCAGTACGCTCAGCAGGATCAGAAGTCACCTTCGCCTTTTGAATCAAATCTTCAAAAGGTTGGTGGCACCACTGTGCACGGTTAGAACCGCCCACACCGTCACAACCTAGCAATACAGCCAAGAAGTTATCGGGGTCACCGTTATCACCTGTCCAACCTAGCAATACGGCGCCGTCACGGTCTTCGTCTTTAGAGCGCTTCAAGTACTCGCCCCATTCGTAAGATACGATCTCAACGTCTACGCCCACTTCTTTGAAGTCCGCCTGCATAACTTCAGCCATACGGCGTGCATCAGGGTTGTAAGGACGTTGTACTGGCATGGCCCAAATCTTCATCTTAAGGTCTTTCACGCCTTCAGCTTCCAGCATGGCTTTAGCTGCTGCTGGATCATAAGGATCATCAACAGTCGCTTCGTTATAAGACCAAATAGTAGGTGGGATCGGGTTTTTCGCCGCCTTACCTGCACCTGCGAATACAGCATCTAAGATGGCTTGCTTGTTGATTGCCATGTTCAATGCTTTACGTACCTTAGGGTTGTCGTAAGGTGCTACTTTAGTGTTGTATGCCAAGTAACCTACGTTCAAACCTTCTTGCTTAGCCAATGTTAAATCAGCATTGTCTTCGATGGCTTGTAAGTTAGCAGGTTGTGGATACGGGTTGAAGTGGCACTCGCCAGCTAGTAGCTTCTGGTGACGAACCGCAGGCTCAGTCGTGATGGCAAAAACCAAGTTATCAATTTTTGCACGGCCTTCGTAGTAATCATCGTGTGCGGCATAACGAATCGCTGCATCTTTTTGATAATTAACAAACTTGAATGGACCAGTACCAATTGGTGCTTGGTTCATGTCTTCCATTGTACCTGCCGTTTCAAGCTGATCGGCATATTCTTTAGACATAATAGACGCAAAGTCCATGCCTAAGTTGGCAATCATCGGTGCTTCAGGACGAGTCAGTATGAACTTAACTGTGTGGTCGTCTACTTTAACTACGTCTTGTAGCAGGTCAGGCATAGACATACCATCAAAGTATTCCCAAGCAGTGCCTGCTGTGTACTGGTTCCAAGCATGATCTTTGTCTAGCTGGCGTTTGAAAGAGAACACGACGTCATCAGCGTTCATGTCACGCGTTGGAGTAAAGTAATCAGTTGTATGAAACTTCACGCCTTTGCGCAGATTGAATGTGTACTCCAAACCATCGTCTGACACATCCCAGCTTTCAGCTAGGCCCGGACCGATTGTAGTAGTGCCCAGTTCAAATTCTGCAAGCGTGTTGTAAAGGGTACGTGCGCTGGCATCAAATGTAGTACCGGCGGTATACAATGCTGCATCAAAGCCTTCAGGCGAACCCTCAGAGCAGTGTACGAATGTTTTTGCAGCCATGGCATTTAGCGGTAACACTAATGCGGCAGCTAGGGCAGCCCCCAATATAGATTTTTTAGCTTTCATTTAATAGTTCCTCCAATAACGGCCGCGTATGATACCACCACCTTTTTTGAAAATTCACCCAAAATTAATAGAAAACTAGAAATTTATTAGTTATTTTTTGTCAAAAATAAGTTTTGTTAATGCTTTTATTTAAATTACTTACATACTGTTATCAGACTGCGGGCCAGAAGCCTGCTCAATGTGCTCACTTCTTAAAGCCCTACATCGCTTAGATAGCTATCTCCTGAATGGATAATAGCTTGTACACCATCCTTGCACTGGTCTGCATAGAGCTTACATACACTAGCCGCTTGTCGTGTATCTTGTGCATCGATTGCAGCATAAATTGCTTTCTGTTGTTCGGTGATAGCTGCATTAGACTTGTGCAAGCTTTGCTCAAAGTTGTGCTGATACCACAATTGCGCAATGCGTTCGTGATCCATCAAAATGCGCCGATAGCAATCATAAAAGTATTTATTATTTGCTGCAGCAGCGATCGCTAAATTAAATAGAGCGCTGCTTTGTGCCATGATTCCCACATCTTGCCTTTTAAGTGCAGAAGCAAAATGTTGCATTTGCGTTTGTAAAGCCTTTAGGTCTTGCTGGTTACGGCGCAGACAAGCCAATTTAGTGATGGCCTTTTCTAAAAGGCTGCGTGCTTCAAAAATTGCGCGCAATGACTCAATGTCAAGCGGTGCCACGCGGGCGCCTTTGTTTTTCTTAATCTCAACAATGCCGTCAGCAGAAAGGCGGATCAGAGCTTCACGCACTGGTGTACGTGAACCACCAAATTCCTGCGCTAATGATTTTTCATCTAAGCTTGCTCCAGGTTTGCGTTGCATGGAGATGATTTGCTTACGTAGGCTTTGATAGATGTTGGTTCTCTCTGGCTTGTTCATTACAGTTTAAACGTGTCGGCTTTATTAAGGACTTGTAGGAGTGGGATGTTTTATTGTATATTTAATGTATACATATAACAAGATATCAGTAAATGGAGTTCAAAGGCATTTTTCCGCCGGTAGTTACGCCACATAACACTGATGGCAGCATTAATGAAGAGCATTTCAAACAAATGCTGGAGCATCTGATTGACGCAGGTGTGCACGGCATTATTGTTGGCGGCACAACTGGTGAATATTATGCGCAAACTATAGCTGAGCGCGAAGCCCTAGTTAAGTTGGCCAGCAAGGTTATTGCTAAGCGTGTGCCGCTTATTGTAGGTATTGGTGCGATTCGCACTGAAGAATGCATCGAGCACGGCTTGCTTGCGCGCAAACATGGTGCTGATGCGGTGCTTATGGGTGCACCATACTATGCTGTGCCTACGCAATTAGAGCTTGCGAGTCATGCCCTAAAGATTGATCGTGCGATTGATTTGCCTATTATTCTTTATAATTATCCCGGCCGTACCGGCACCACCATGCAGGCAGAGTTTTTTGATCGTGTGGGTCGCAGTCGTAATTTTTGTGCAATTAAGGAGTCTACGGGCGATATCAACCAACTGCACATGCTGGCGCGCGACTATCC
>CALIFM010000065.1 GCA_938021685.1 uncultured Gammaproteobacteria bacterium
AACGGGTTTTGAAACACCATTTGCACCGAAGAAACCGTGTCGGTTTCACGCTCTTGAATTGAGACATCTTCGACTTCTTTACCGAGCAACGTTACTTTACCGTCGGTGGCAGTTTCCAAGCCCATTAGCACTTTAGCCAAGGTTGATTTGCCACAGCCTGATTCACCCACGATAGCTAGCGTTTCAGATTCATGTGCTTCAAAGCTAAGCGTTTCATTAGCTTTCACCACACGCTTCTCGCCGCCGCCAAATATAGCATTGGCCGCCACTTCATAGTACTTTTTCAGGTTCTCGACCTTCAGCACCACCTCGCCTTTCTTGACGTCTTCTTCCACATCTTTAGCGACCATTGGCGCATCCCAATCAATCTCATTAAAATGCAGGCAGCGGCTGTCATGGCGAGTATGGCCTTTTACTGGTGCCATCGGTATAAAACCAGCATTACAGCTTGCTTCGTCATAATAGTCGCAACGCGGCCCAAAATTACAGCCGTGTGGACGTTCATGCGGCAATGGAAAATTACCTGGAATAGCAACTAAGGGCTGCGCATTTTTATCGGCACCCGGCAAAGGGATTGAGCGAAACAGCGCTTGTGTATAGGGGTGGCGCATTTTATCAAACACATCCTCAATCGAACCTGTTTCAACCGCCTCGCCCGAATACATGACTGTAATGCGATCACAGGTCTCTAAGATCAAGCCAAGGTTATGGCTAATGAACAGCATCGAAGTACCATATTTCTTGCCTAAATCTTTGACTAATTCAACAATGCCCGCTTCAACGGTTACGTCCAATGCCGTAGTCGGTTCATCCAAAATGAGCAACGCAGGCTTCGACATTAGCGCCATCGCAATGACAATACGCTGCTGTTGCCCACCCGATAACTGGTGCGGATAAGAGCCCATGATACGCTCTGGATCTGGCAAGCGCACATCCTCAACCACTTCCAGTGCCAGTTGATAGGCGTCTTCCTTACTCACATCGCCATGAATCATCGGCACTTCCATCAGTTGTTTACTGATCTTCATCGCAGGATTGAGCGAGGCCATTGGCTCTTGGTAAATCATCGCAATTTCTGATCCACGCAACGCGCGAAGCTCCTCCTGCGGCATCGTCGTTAATTCCCGACCTTTGAATTTGATAGAGCCTTCAACACATCTGCCATTCACGCCCAAGTATTGCATCACACCCAAGGCAACGGTAGATTTACCACAACCAGACTCGCCTACCAAACCCATGGCTTCACCGGGCAGCACCGTGCAAGAAAAATCTTGTACCGCTGGGATCTCAAACAAGCGAGTAAAAAAGCTTATTGATAAGTTTTTGATCTCAAGAATAGGACCGTCGTAATCGTTTTTCATGCCCATTCTCCTAGTCTTTCAGGCTCTGCTCGCGCAGGCCGTCTGCTAATAAATTCAAACCCAACACCAAACTCATCAATGCCAAAGCGGGTGCCAAAGCCGGGTGAGCATAGATAGTCAGCAGCTTGCGCCCTTCGTTGATGGTCGACCCCCAATCGGGGCTTTCTGGGCTTAAGCCCAAACCAAAGAAGCCCAAGGTGCCCAGCAAGATAGTGGTGTAGCCAATTCTTAAGCAAAAATCGACAATCAGTGGTCCACGTGCATTGGGCAAAATTTCCCACAACATGATGTACCAAGGACCCTCGCCACGGGTTTGTGCCGAGGCCACATAATCGCTCTGTTTGATGTCTAAGGTGAGGCCTCGCACGATGCGAAACACGGTAGGCGAGTTAACAAACACAACCGACACAAAGATATTTAATATGTTCGGATCCATCCGCAAAATGCCTAAAGGGTCATTATTAAACGTCAGGCCTGAATAGGCCCAAATGCCGACCACTAAAGTGATTCCGACCAGAATATTTCGCAACATTGGGCGCACATAATATTTTGACTGCCACAAAATCAACAGAAAAATAATAGGAAACAAAAATAGTACCGCCGCCATGAGGTTCGGTATGGAGGTCACCCAAGTTTTACCGCCCCATATAGGCAGCTTATATCCGGCTTCCCTGATTTCTGGTGTGACCAATAGAAAGAATAGCAAAATAACCGGAAACGCCAATACCAAATTAGCAATAAAGCTTAAAATCGTATCACGGTTACCCATGTAGTAACCTGCCTGCAGGCCTAAAGTGATACCCACCATAAACGCAAAAAGAGTCGCTAATGGCGCAATAATTAATACAATCTGTGAGCCCGCCACCATGCGGCTAAAGACGTCGCGTGCTAGGTTGTCACCACCGAACAAGTACCAGCCATATGCACCCTCAGCTGGCGACGCTAGCGGCGTGCCAGGGATTTTATTTTTCATTCCCGAAAGCTGTGCCAAAGGGTCATGTGTCATAACACTATCGGCAAATAGTGCGGTGAATACCCAAAACATCACCAAAGCAAAACCCACCATGCCAATCGGGCTATCAAACAGCTTACCGTACAAGCCCGTTTTACGCTTAGTAACAATAGAAATTGCAAACAGCACTACCAAGGCAATCCACACCGGCGTAAAGCGCATAAACACGGCGCCCCACATTTCCAAACTACTTAATGGTTCCATGGTCGCCTCCTAATTCACGCGAATGCGTGGGTTTAAAAAAGCATAGCCGATATCTGATATCAACTGCGTGACCAATACCACTACTACCGCTACCACCGATACGCCAAGCAGTAGTTCTATGTCATTAGATAAAGCGGCGTTCACCAAAGTCCAGCCAATGCCTTTATAGTTGAATATCGTTTCAACAATTGCCACACCGGTAAGTAACCAAGGAATCTGTAGCATGATCACCGTAAAAGGCGCAATTAAAGCATTGCGTAAAGCATGTTTGAGCACGATGGATTTAAAGCTCGCGCCTTTTAAGCGCGCCGTACGAATGTATTGTGCCGTCATCACTTCAGCCATACTGGCCCGTGTCATGCGTGCAATATAGCCCATTCCATAGATGGCCAAAGCGGCCACTGGCAAGGTGAAATTTTGAAAAGTGATGTTATCCATTGCCGAGGCAGCCGTACCTTTAAAAATCGTCTTACCTTCAATCAAACCCCATTCGGCAAACAAGGGCGAAAGCCCTACTTTGCTTGAGGCGAGCAACACGATAAATAAAATACTCGACACGTATTCTGGCGTAGCCGTAGTAGCAATAGAGAAGGTCGACAACGCTCGGTCGGTTTTAGACTTTTCTCGCATGCCGGCTACCACACCGACAATTAAGGCTGCCGGCACCATGGTTAACAATACGGCCAAGGCCAACCAACCTGTTAAACCAAGGCGCTTGGAAATAATAGCCCCAACTTCATCTTTAAAGGCGGTTGAAAAACCCCAGTTACCTTGCAACAGGCCACAATAACTCGGTGCATCTTCAGGCAATATGGTGGGGCGAGAGCAGCGCGAATAGACTTTGCCGTCTTGCCCGGTAATCTTTGGACTAGGTAATACCCCTAGCCACTGGCCGTATTTTTTGAAGACGTTCTTATCGTAACCTCGATTGTGCAACCAGTTGGTTACATCTTGATCTGACATACGAAAATTAGCCTCTGTTTTGGCTAATTTTTCGAGATTAGGCTGAAGATTGGTAAGAAAGAAAACAATGAAGGTAAGAAACGCTGCCGTTAACAGCATTACCCCCGTGCGTTTAAGGATAAATTGGCCCACTGGATTATTATTTTATTTGTTATGGCTTAAGCAGCAAGCCAAGATATTGAAAAGACAACAAAGGCTATGAGGCACAAAACCCCATAGCCTTATACTTAGCTGGCTTTAGGTCCAAGCCCACTCATCAAGGCGAGGTAGATAAGCAATATGCACATCACAGTCTAAGCTTGGCTTATGCGAACGATAGATTGATCGCCAATAAGGCTGGATCGTCACACCTTCATCAATCATTAATTGCTGAAGCTTTGCCATCACCTTAGAGCGCTCACCTGGATCAGGAATCGAGTTAGCTTCGTCCAGTAGCTTGTCAAACTCTTCATTGGCAAAGCCTGACTCGTTCCATTCAACACCTGTACGGTAGGCCAAACCTAATATTTGCGTGCCTAATGGACGGTGATTCCAGTTAGTTGAGCTAAATGGATATTTAACCCAATCATTCCAGAACGTATTACCAGGCAATACAGTACGCTTAACCTTAATGCCTGCTTCACGCAGCTGATTAGCCACCGCGTCCGTAGTGTCTTTACGGTAGCCAGCGTCAATAGAAATCAACTCATGCTCAAAATCAGCCATGCCTGCTTCATCCATCAGCGCCTTGGCCCCTGCAGGATCCACTTTATTGGTGCCTTCAAGCTTGGCATATTCAGGATGAATAGGCGCTACGTGATGGTTTTCAGCCACACTACCTAAACCCGCATTGCCTAGCTCAAGCAACACGCTGTTATCGCAGGCCATCGCCAAAGCACGACGAACACGCACATCTTTATAAGTGTCATGCGCTTGATTGGGACGGATAACGATGGTCGAGCCTGACGCCACTTCTTTGGTTTCAAAGCCTAAACCTTCTGCCAGCTCGATAAATTCGCCAGTATTTTCCCACAACACATCAATTTCATCAGCTTCAATGGCTGCCATCCAAGCAGCTGGCTCAGTGCCATAATCAATGAACTCGATACGGTCTAGATAGGCGCCATTGCCTTCATTCCACCAAGTATGGTCTTCATTGCGCACCAGCACCGCCTTTTCGCCCACCGAGATACTCTCTAGGGTGTAAGGACCCGTACCAACGGGGTTTTCAGCCATGGCATCCGGGTTATGTGAGCTGTGTACAACTGCGGCAGGGTAATCTGCCATACCCGCAATCAGGGTAATATCAGGCTGAGCAGCAGTTAATAGTACAGTATGGCTATCAACCACTTTGATCGCACCGTCACGGGCCTTCTTAGTATCGTCATTGACCAAAGATGCCATGCGTGCGGCCATCGAGTTACCTTCTACGTCTGCCTCACACCACATTTCAATATTGCGGGCCACGTCTTCAGCGGTAAAATCATCGCCGTTGTTCCATTTCACGCCTTTGCGTACGTTTAAGGTGTATTCGGTCGCATCATCGTTTGTGCTCCAGCTTTCTAGTAACCATGGATCAAACGAACCGTCGTTATTGTACTTAACCAGATACTCCAGCCAGCTGGTGAGTAGGGAGATTTGCGTCCAATCATACGTGCGTGGATCTTTCAGTGCACGTACCTCCATCTGCATACGCAAGGTACCACCCATCTTCTTACCTGACTGCGCCTTGGCTTCAGGAGCCACCATGCCAAGCATGCTATAAGCAGTGGCCGCACTCGCACCCATTGCAGTAGCTACCGCCAAAAACTCACGACGGGTTACGGCGTCGCCGTTTTTTGCATTGCTCGCTGCTTCCACTACTTTTTTCGGCAATGGCTTACCTAAACGA
>CALIFM010000066.1 GCA_938021685.1 uncultured Gammaproteobacteria bacterium
AAGATGTAACCCATTAGATTACTAGTGCCAGCTAGAGTACCTGTTTTATTAAATACGGTGACGTTGTGCTCTGGTAAGCTGATTTGTTCACCTTTAAGAAGTTGTTTATACGGTGCAAATCCTTGCAGTAATTTCATTAATTTGTGAGCTGTAACTTGAGTGGTGCGTGCTAGCCCAGCGCCTTCGCGCATTGTGATATCGCCCCAATTAAGACGCTCTTGCAACCATTCGGTGGCAAAGTCTTGCGCTTGTTCGGTTTCTGCGACTAAACCATTGTCATTTTTCCAGGCCAGCGGCGCGAGCAAGAATAATTGGTTGGCGATGAAGTTGTCGCTGCGTTTCAACATTCTATTTAGGATGGTAGCCAAAGTTTGCGAGTTATAATGACGGTATAAAGGCTCGTCTTGAGTGGTGTAGACTTGGCTGCCTTCACCATGTACGACGACTTCGATTTGGTTTTTCGAAGCAAGTTGCTCAGACAGCAACTGCGCCAATACTAAACCGTAGTGATGCTCGGCATTGTTGCGGCTCACTAAGCTAGCTAACATGCTGCGTTTCTTTTGCATGCTTGATTGCAGTTTGCGGGAAATTCGGTTTTCGTACTTACTAGTCAAATCACTAGCGTTTTTTCTGAAAAGAATATTGTTATAGTTTAATGCCACTGCAGAAGGCGGCGCATTATAGTGCGACAAATCTTCTATACGTCCTGGGATAGTGGTGTCGCCAAATAAGCTGCTGTCTATGTGGATAGCGCTTAAGCGGTCTGGAGCCATACCGGCTGCTTGTAAGCGTCGCAGTAATTGAGAGGCGATTAGCTTTATTTCTTTGTCAGAGGTAGCCATATCGCCGCGACCACGTACCCACAAAACAGTGCCTTTTAAATAAAAGTCAGTAGTAAACCGGTAATCCATTCCCCATTGTTCTATTGCTAATAGAGCAGTGGCTACTTTTATCAGGCTAGCGGGCGGATGACTGGTATGGATATTAATTTCTAGCAGGCTTTCACCTTCGCTAGTGGTGACATAAGCCGCATTTTTTGGCGAGTCTAGTTTAAAATCAGTAGCTGATAGCGAAGTTTTCAAAGCGAGGCCTAGCAGCAATAATAATGCGCTAGTCCAGTGCGTTAGGCTGCGAAAAAGCCTAAAACTGCATATTGAGCGGAACCCATTATCTGGGGTAACTCGGTCATTATTCATTGTGAACAGGGTGTGTAGTTATTGATTATTTATTGCGTATGAAGATAACGGATATAGTGGGTAGATTGCAAGATGGGCTTTACGCCAAAATCAACCAAGTTGGCGGAACGTCTTAGGGCACCACGAGGAGTCTAGGCCAATGCAGGTGACTGAGCATGAACAACCAGAAGATAACGCTATAAGCATATACTCAGCTGCAAGTGCTTCGCCTGTTTGGGTTCGCTGGGTCGGTGGGTTGCTGTTGGTTATCACCGCTTTGCTAGCGGTGCTGGCTATTCAGATGCGTGTTGATTATATCCTTACACAAAGCTGGCCGCTGGATCTTGATGGCTTTTATTATCTACAAGAGCTGCAATCACGCAGCCGCTTCGGCCAGGGGTACTATCACGATCACTCAGTATTCTTTTGGTTGTTCGCCCAATTGCATAATGTGTTTAATTTGAGTCATATGGGCACTTACCAAGTTTGGGTGCTAGGTAGTACGGCATTAATGTCATTGGGGTTGTTTGGCTTAGCATGGCCAGTTGCATCGCCGCAACTTAAAGAAGGTAGTTTGTTCGGTCGACCATTTTGGCAATGGGCCAGTGCATTGATGTTGTCAATATGGCCATGGGTGTCAGACATCAGCTGGTATTTGCATTATGGCTATCTAAAGCAAAGCGCCGCTTGGGCCTTGCTTTGCTGCGCTGCACCACTGTGGTTGCATGGAGTGTGGCATGTTGACTTACACCTACTTGGAGCTAAGCATGATTCGAAGCTAGAGCGCCTATTTTGCTTACCATGGTTTGGATATGTCAGCATTGTAATATTGCTATTGGCTGCTAGCTTACATGCTAGCGCTACAGTAGTGGCTTGCTTTATCCTAGTTGTGCCGTTTTTAGGGCGCAGTTTAGGGCATCGCTTTTTGGTTGTAATGCGAAATCCACAACGCTTTCTTTGGATGTTTATAGGCTTGGGAATTGCTATCTTATTAGCACTGAGTAGTTTATGGGTATTGGATAAAACAACTTTGCTAGGGCAAATGGGACTGCAGAAGCAGTGGATCTGGCAAGCCCTGTTAGCGCGAAAAATTATTGGTTATAAGGAGCTTGTTGAAGCAGCGATGTTTAATGTCCTAGGTGCATCGTTATGCTTTTGCGTTGTGGCAGCTGGTTTTGTTTGGCGTGCTAGCTCCACTAGGCAGAGTGCACAACAAAAAGGTACGATTGGATTTTGGTTTTTGTGCAGCAGTTTGCTCGTTTTATGGCTTCTATGGGTGTTGCCAATTTGGGACATGGGACCTAATTTGCCTGCATACCGCCTAGCACGTAGTAGTGTGTGGCTGCTATGGTTGGTACTAGGTTGCTTGTTGTGCTGGCAGGCCAATGAGGGAAAATATCAAAAGACAGTCGACAAGCAATTACACGTTGAGATGAAGCAGCGTATGAATTTGAGGGAAGGTCATGGTCTGCGATTGGTAGTAGTGCTGGCCTTTAGTATAAGCGCATTATTGTTTCTGCAATTGCCGCAGCAACATCGTGTGGGTTTGCGAGAGCCGTTTGTGCCCACTTGGCTTGAAGCTGCACGCATTAAGCGCTTGCTACCTGAGGGTGCGGTGGTGGTGGCCCCGCACGGTGCGCAATTTGCGTTGACGTACTTCACACAAGTACCGGCGTTAAAAGGATTCCCCAAGCAGCGTGAACAGCTCTATCATTTACACCGTCACCATAAAAAGGAAATCAGCTGCCAAACGCATCAATGTCTGTGGATGAATGGTTTTTGGATGCTAAGTAAGTTGTAGCTGCCGGCAAGACTACCTGAGTATGCTGCAAGTTTTTCAACCTTATTTATGTCAGTGAGAAAGGGTTGCAGCTCAATAGATAAAGTTGCTATTTCATGCTAAAAATGAAGCTTTATTAAGGCCATTAACAATAAATAAACAAACAATGATATAATAAAAAATGTAGATTATGATTCTTTTAAGAGTAACTTGTTTGTTAAATAAAAATGAAAAATTCTCAATTACCTGATTCTACCCGTCGCGAGTTGATCAAAACTACAGCGTGGAGCGCGCCGGTTGTGGCGGCTGTCAGTTTGCCGAAACATGCGCAGGCTACTTTGATCGCTACAACTACAACTACAAC
>CALIFM010000067.1 GCA_938021685.1 uncultured Gammaproteobacteria bacterium
TCATTTTTACAAAGCTGTGCTGCTCTTTTGATGGTTGGCAAATCAGCATTAATTTTCTTGCCAATAAATGTTGCTATTTTACCAATGCGCTGCACTTTTTCCGCCACGCTGCCAAGCTTTACATGAAACAGCACGTCTTGCATTTTATCTTGGTGGCTTGCTAAAGAGCTGGTTTTGTCTTGCTCCCAAAAAAACATGGCGTCAGATAAGCGCGCTTTAAGTACACGTTCATTGCCTGCCACTACACGCTGCGGATGTGTGCTTTTAATGTTACTGATGGTGATAAAATGGGGCGATAATTGTCCTTTCTTGTTGTGTAGATGGAAATATTTCTGGTGATCTTTCATCGACGCGATTAATGCTTCTTGTGGAATTGCCAAGAATGATTCATCAAACTCGCCCAGCACACCAACGGGCCACTCTACTAAGCCAGTGACTTCATCTAGCAAGTCATTGCTTAATTGTGCGGTTGCATTGGCTTTTTTGGCTAGTTTGTTTGCAATATCGCTGATGATAGTTTTGCGCTTTGCAAAATCGGCAATCACTTTGCCTTGCTGTTCTAGTGTCTGTTCATAGGCATCAACGTGGTTGATGGTGAGTGCATCAGGGTGATGGTAGCGATGGCCTAAGGTGATATTGCCTGCGGTTAAACCGAAAGCGGTTAGCGGCAAAACGGTGCTGCCATGTAAGGTGAGCAGTTTATGCACAGGGCGCACAAACTCAGCACTGGAATCGCCCCAGCGCATGCGTTTAGCAATGGGTAAGTTTTTAATCGCAAGATCTAGTGCTTCTTGTGCAAGTTCAGCAATGGACTTGCCAGCAATAGTTTGCTCAAAAGTTAACCAGGTGCCCTGCTCGGTAGTGGTTTTTTCTAAGTCGCTGACTTCAACGCCGCAGGATTTTGCAAAGCCCAATGCTGCTTTGCTTGGCTCACCATCATCGTTAAATGCTGCTTGCAAAGCAGGGCCTTTGCGCTGCTGAGTGATGGTCTCTTGCGCGGCTGCTACTTCTGGCACTAATACAGCAAGGCGCCGCGGGCTGGCAAAGGAGTGTGTTTGTGCGCCCTCGTCAATCAAACCATGTTGGCTAAGGCTTTGGACGATGCTGTTACTAAAGGATTCGCTAAGTTGGCTCAGTGATTTTGGCGGCAGTTCTTCGGTGCAAAGTTCAATAAGCAGGCCTTGCTTGCTGTTTTTCTTGCTCATGATGACTGCTCCTTGCCGCGCGGGAAGTCTAATGCTTCACGGCTTTCGTAGTAGGCTTGAGCGACCGTTTTAGCTAAATTGCGCACTCGGCCAATAAATCGGGCACGCTCAGTGACACTAATCGCTTTTCGTGCGTCCAGCAGGTTAAATAAGTGAGAAGCCTTCAGTACCTGTTCGTAAGCGGGTAGTGCAACTTTGTGCTCAAGTGCAAGCTGGCAGGCGGCTTCGGCTGCATCGAACTGGCGAAATAATTCGGGCACCAAGGCTAGTTCAAAGTTGTATTTTGATTGTTCAACCTCATTTTGATGAAACAAGTCACCATAGCTATAACCGTCTGTCCAGACCAGATCATAAATGCTTTCCACACCTTGGATATACATTGCCAAACGTTCTAGGCCATACGTCAGCTCGCCCGTCACCGGCCGGCATTCCAAGCCGCCTACTTGTTGAAAATAAGTAAACTGACTCACTTCCATGCCGTTAAGCCAAATCTCCCAGCCAAGGCCCCATGCGCCGAGGGTGGGGGATTCCCAGTTGTCTTCCACAAAACGGATGTCATCGACCAGTGGGTCAAGGCCAAGCGCACGTAAGGAATCAAGATATAATTCTTGGATGTTGTCAGGAGATGGCTTAAGCACCGTTTGAAATTGATAATAGTGCTGCAAACGGTTAGGGTTATCGCCGTATCGACCATCGGTAGGGCGGCGTGACGCTTGTACATAAGCTGCTTGCATCGGCTCGGGCCCTACTGCATCTAAGAAAGTGGCACGATGAAAGGTGCCAGCGCCCACTTCGATGTCGTAAGGCTGCATAATGATGCAACCTTGATTGGCCCAATACTGCTGCAAGGTCAATATGATTTGTTGGAAAGTCACTGCCGCTGTCTATCAATTTTTCAAGTGGGCCATTATATAAATTGAGCGGCCGATTAGCTATCAAGCAAGATGTAATAAAAGCAGAAAATTTAGTATGTTGAGTGCGTTTTAGTTTGTAGCAATGACGGTAATAGCTATATTCAAGCGCCGTTATCAACTAAAATAGGGGGATGTTCAAGTTTATTAAAACTCTACTACTGGCTATTGGTAGTGTGCTCGGCGGCGTCCTTGGACGGCTGTTTGGCTTCTTAATGATGGCCGGTTTGGTGGTGGGCTTGCTTGCTTGTTGGTATTTGCTAGAGCAAATGGATGATTTGCCAAGCATCGAGCACGCCAATGAGATTGATTTGAATGTGCCGCTGCGCGTCTATACGGCTGACAAGAAGTTGATTGGTGAGTTTGGCGTAGAGCGGCGTATTCCAGTGCAGATTCAGGATACGCCATCTATTTTACATGATGCCATTATTGCGGCTGAAGACGATAACTTTTATGAGCATTCAGGTGTAGATTATCGTGCCATTATTCGGGCTTTTTTAAGTAATCTTAAATCTGGCGAAAAAGGGCAAGGTGCCAGCACAATAACGATGCAGGTGGCGCGCAACTTTTTCTTGAGCAACGATAAAACTTACAAGCGTAAAATTAAAGAAGTTCTATTGGCGTTTCGCTTAGAGAAAAATTTAACTAAAGAGCAAATTCTTGAGCTATATATCAACAA
>CALIFM010000068.1 GCA_938021685.1 uncultured Gammaproteobacteria bacterium
CCCACCAGCATACGTGCTAGCGGTCGGCGAAGCAGTCAACTCGCTGGTCGAGGACAAGGACACCTGCTTCCCAAGAGGCCCATTTGGAGATAGCGCTTGTTTCCTCGGACAAAAGCTGCCTACCGAAGAGTTGTGCAGCGCCTCCTCCAAGTCAAACAAAGCCAAGAAGAAGTCAAACACATGCATGAACGTCAATCCGGCTTCCGTAGTTGGTAAAGCAAAGGGGAGTGCGATCCGTGGGAATAGATGCCCCAACCATGATGGCGCCTGAATCTCTGATGTTTCGATCAAATTTACCCTCATAAACTGAGTGATCCATATCAGCAGTGCCATTGCCTGCGGGTTCAACGACAATAACACCATTGCCTACAGCCTGTTTTATAGCATTAAACGCCGGTGACGAAATTTCTATAGCCATCTGACCGCATTGTGATAGACCGCAGGTGCAATCTGGAGTATAGATGTCTGCGACGGGGTTTAAGCGCCCAAATTCAATAAAAACCACCCCTCCTACGCCCACCGCAATTGCGGCATTTGTTATGTAATCTGAGGGGAGGTTGTTACTATTCGGGCCGTTGTAGTTCAGATTTCCATAAGTTTCAACGCCGAAGCTCGCAGAGCTGACTATTCCAGTCATGCCAAAGCCGTTATCTTTAGCGCCAACAACGCCCATAGACTGGGTGCCATGCTGCACGCTGCTTTCACCGCTTGCACCAATTACACTGCTGTAAAATAAATCGGGAAAGTCCTCATGATCGGCGTTCCACGCTCCTTCAATAGCAACGACCTTGGTGCCATTACCTCTTCCACCGTCTAGTGTCCATGCATGATGTGCATAAATGCCATTATCGTTGTTCTCTAAATAACCTTGCTTGCTCTCAAATGATGGCGTTGCAGAAGCAGAAGTAAGCACAGGAACTGAGATAAACTCAATTTCTTCAACGACACCCAAACTTTTAAGGGCAAAAAAAGACTCAATGGCAGAGTGATCGTTTTCATCAACTGAAATGGAATAAAATTGACTTAAGTCTTCAAGCGGTTCACCCCAAAATTCCTCAGCTGTTCTTCTCCATTCAGATAAAAACCTGGCTGAATAGCCGCCAAACGGAGCAACCACTAGTGCTTGTGTTCTTGTAGTTGAGTTTTCCCGCGCACTATTTCGTTGTAACCTTTGGAGAGTATTGTTAATTGCGTCTACGTCACTCTGAGATGAAGAGCTAGACGCAGCTCTCGCATTTAGCGAATCTATTACAAATCGATTGCCTGCTAATTTGACTCCTGCATCTTCGTGAAACTTTATTGAGATTTCAGCTGCCAATGCGCTCTGTGTAATAAACAACAATAGGATTATCGCTCTAATCATAGATTTCAATTTCCGTCAGTTATAGTTAATAAGAGGCTCCGTTAATCATTACATATTTTCCAAATGTTAGCACACTGATCGGATCATTAAAACAAATTAAAGGTATTATTTTAAAGATTATAGGTATATATAATAAGATAAATGAAATTATAATAATATATTGTTTTTATATTATGTAAAGTAACGCAGCCCTATATTTAATGAAAGCATTCTTTAATAGGGCAACGCTCGTTCTTCTCGCTATAGAGCGCTCGCTTTAAATGCTAAATTGGATTGTTAACCACGTTATCGATAGCATGGGAAACCTTATGCTTAGCCATAAGCGGGGGAAGGGCTAGGAGCTTGCTGAAAGGCGCTCCTGACTAGTAATTACTGGATAGTAAAAGTGGGGTTAAATTTCATTGGGCGTAAAGGCCTTAATACTCAACGCATGAATCTCTACTGGCATCATTGACTCGAGCGCTGCGTATACTAAACGGTGGCGCGCAATAGTGTTTTGCCCAGCAAACTGCGCCGAGACAATGGTCAAGTCATAGTGCCCTGCTCCTCCCTTCGCACCTGCATGGCCTGCATGCTTATGGCTTTCATCAACCAACTGCATCGATTCAGGGCTAAACGCCTCCGTGAGCAAGCGCTCTATTTGTTCAGCACGCGTCGTCATTAAAGTACTTTTAAGTAAGGTTTCACCGTTACAGTTTCATACACTCCCGCAGCAATGTAAGGATCGCTATCAGCCCATGCTTGCGCCGCTTCAAGATTGTCAAATTCCGCCACGATCAAGCTGCCAGTCATGCCTGCCTCACCGGGGTCGGTGCTGTCTACAGCTGGGCAAGGGCCCGCCATTTCTAAGCGACCAGCATCACGTAATGCTTGTAAGCGCTCGACATGAGCGGGGCGCGCCTCTTTGCGCATTGGCAAACTATTAGGAACATCTTGTGACCAAATGGCATATAACATTATTAACTTTCTTTTTCGTCTGAGGTTTGTTTTTCGAGAGATTCTGGATCGATATGCTTGGCAACAAAAAACATTTGCAATACAACGAACACCAACAGAATCGCTGTCATCCAAAACACTTTGAAGTTCACCCAGGTCTCCATACGTACTTCCTGTGGCAAGTTTGGTTGATGATAAAAAGCCACATAGATATTAAGCAATCCTACCACTGCAAAATATAAGCCCCAAGCAATGCTTAACTTTCGCCAAATGCCATCTGGTAAAGTTAGTTGTGCACCGAGCATCCGTTGGATCACTGGTTTTTTACCAATGAATAAAGACCCTAGAACAATTGCTCCCATAATCCAATTAACGATGGACGGCTTCCACATAATAAAGGCTTCATTACGTAAAAAAATTGTCAAGCCACCAAATACCGCCAGTACCACCAGCGTGACCACATGCGATTGCTCGTATTTGCCATTGGCAAAGCGCCCCCATAACACTTGCACTACCGCAGCGGCGATGGCCACTGCAGTGGCCACATAAATGTCATAT
>CALIFM010000069.1 GCA_938021685.1 uncultured Gammaproteobacteria bacterium
CTCGTATTGATCACCAAGCTGAGCTTGCACTGCTTGCCAGGTAGGGCGAAATGCCCAGCAATAACTGCACATTGGGTCGTGAACATAATAAAGTTTGCAGCGCATAGTTTTTCAGTTCATTGAAGCGCGCTTAAGTATAGGGTATCTCGTTGTGCCATAGTGAGCGTGGGTGCTTAGAATTTAAGTCTAAGTGAGTGGACGAAAAAATGCCTAGCATCATGCTAGGCACTTTTGCGCTTAGCTCAAATGTGGCCCTGCGGCCACCAGTGCTTTACCAGCGTCGGTATCGGTGTACTTCTCAAAATTGGCGATAAATAGCTTGGCTAAATCTACGGCTTTGCCGTCCCACTCTTTTGCATCGCTATAGGTGTTACGCGGATCCAAAATTTCGGTTTCCACGCCTGTCAGTGAGGTTGGAATTGCAAAATCAAAATACGGTAATTGGATTGTGTCTGATTCTTCAATCGACCCATCTAAGATGGCGTTGATGATTTCGCGCGTATTTTGGATAGAAATTCGCTTGCCTGTACCGTTCCAGCCTGTATTCACCAAATAGGCTTTGGCACCGGAGTTCTGCATTCGCTTTACTAAAGTTTCAGCATAACGCGTAGGATGCAAGGTTAAAAAAGCGGCGCCAAAACAGGCTGAGAAAGTTGGGGTAGGTTCGGTCACTCCGCGTTCTGTACCTGCTAATTTAGCAGTGAAGCCTGATAGAAAGTGATACTGCATTTGTTCAGGTGTTAAGCGCGCAACGGGTGGCAGTACACCAAAGGCATCAGCTGACAAGAAGATCACCTTGCTGGCATGACCTGCTTTTGAAACTGGCTTAACGATATTTTTGATGTGATGGATAGGATAAGATACGCGGGTGTTTTCGGTTTTTGAAGTGTCGTCAAAATCAATCACGCCATCGCTATTTACGCCCACGTTTTCCAGCAGGGCATCGCGACGGATTGCGCCGTAAATATCCGGTTCGGCTTCTTCACTGAGGTTCACCGTCTTGGCATAGCAACCGCCTTCAAAGTTAAACACGCCGTCGTCGTCCCATCCGTGTTCATCATCGCCCACCAATTGGCGGCTTGAATCGGTTGAAAGAGTAGTTTTGCCGGTGCCCGATAAGCCAAAGAAAATGGCGGTGTCGCCGTCAGCGCCTTTATTGGCCGAGCAATGCATGGAGGCAATGCCTTTAAGCGGCAGCAAGTAGTTCATCATCGCAAACATGCCTTTTTTCATTTCACCACCGTACCAGGTGCCGCCGATCAGCTGCATCTTTTCGGTCAGGTTAAAGGCTACAAAGTTTTCAGAATTTAAATTCTGCTCTTT
The DNA here is from genome assembly GCA_938021685.1 of uncultured Gammaproteobacteria bacterium. Classification (GTDB taxonomy): domain Bacteria; phylum Pseudomonadota; class Gammaproteobacteria; order Arenicellales; family Poriferihabitantaceae; genus JAAELZ01. The sequence continues at coordinate 1,324 of CALIFM010000069.1, forward strand.
CCAGTTTTGATTGGTGGTTTTAGAGCCGTTCAAGATAGTGAAGTCCGGCTTGAACGCCGCTAGCTCTTCATCAGAAGGGCGAATAAACATATTCTTCACAAAGTGTGCTTGCCACGCAACCTCCATCACAAAGCGTACACTTAAGCGGGTAGACGGGTTCGCACCGCAAAAGGCGTCTACTACGAACAAACGCTTATCAGAAAGCCCAGAGGTCACTTGGCTTTTTAGGTCTTCCCAAGTAGCTTGGTCCATCGGTTGGTTATCATTCTTGCCTTGGTCAGACCACCAAATGTGCTCACGCGAAGTGTCATCGCGTACGATATATTTATCTTTTGGTGAGCGCCCCGTAAAAATGCCTGTGTCGACAGCAACGGCGCCCATGTTAGTCAGTGTGCCTTTTTCATAGCCTTCAAGGCCTGCACTCATTTCCTCTTCAAAAAGCTGCTCGTAGCTTGGGTTGTAAGCAATCTCAGTGCTGTTTTGAATGCCAAGCTGTGCTAAATGCTGAACGATTTGATCCATTGCTAATAATTACGTTGTTTGGTTTGATGGTTATATAGGCCACGCCAAAGGCAATGACCGTATTTCAATTTGATGCTTTTATTTGAGCGGCGCGCGTAGAAGGCCGGGCGGCCCGCGCGCTGCTCATTTTAAACGATAGGCTGGGGCCTAGGTTTATTGGTGATTTACTTTGATTTTAGTCTTCTAAAACGAAAGTAATGTGCATGGCCACGCGGTACTCCGCCGCCTTGCCGTCTTTAACAGTGATGGTTTGATCTTTAACCCATGCGCTGCGCACGTTTTTAAGTGTTTTAGTGGCGCGCTTGATGCCTTTGTCCATAGCGTCGTCAAAGCTCTTGTTTGATGCTGCGATTACTTCTGTAACTCTTGCTACTGACATAATAATACCCTTTTCGGTGAGATTTATAGAACAGATAATTATAACTTATGATCGCTGTTGTTGCACCACCATGAGGCGAATTATTCCTTAGCTGTTTGGCTAATAAGTCGTGGAGGAAATCTTCATTCACACCTTATGATGTCGCTATAAACTAACAACAGGCCGCCGATGTTAGCTAATTTTTGAATCAAGCAAAGCCTTGTCTATGCTAATATCTTGCGACTTTAAATCTCAATCAATTTTGGCAAGCATGAAAGTATTGGTCCCCGTAAAACGAGTGATCGACTACAACGTGAAAATTCGCGTTAAGTCCGATCAATCTGGCGTTGAAACTGAAAACGTCAAAATGGCGATGAACCCCTTCGATGAAGTGGCCATTGAAGAAGCATTGCGTATGCGCGAAGCAGGCGTGGCCACTGAGGTGGTGGCGGTATCGATCGGTACTGATAAATCGCAAGAAACCCTACGTACGGCTTTGGCGATGGGCGCGGACGAAGCGATGCTGATTCAAACCGATGCCGATGTTGAGCCTTTAGGCGTGGCCAAGCTGCTGCACAAAGCGGTGGAAAAGGTTGGCCCCGAAGTGGTGATCTTGGGCAAGCAAGCCATCGATGATGACTCAAACCAAACTGGTCAGATGCTGGCCGCGATGTTGGACTGGCCGCAAGGCACGTTTGCTTCAAAGGCTGAGTTTAGCGACGGTAAAGTGGCGCTGAGCCGTGAGACTGATGACGGTATTGAAACCTTGAACTTAAGTTTGCCAGCGGTGATCACTACTGACTTGCGCTTGAACGAGCCGCGCTACCCCAACTTGCCCAACATCATGAAGGCGAAGAAAAAGCCGTTAGAAGTAATCCAGGCTGACAGCATGGGCGTAGATTTTGCTTCACGCCTAACCGTTCTGAAGGTAGAAGAGCCTGCCGAGCGTGAGCCGGGCGTGATTTTAGGCAGCGTGGATGAATTAATTGACAAACTACGTAACGTAGAGAAGGTGATCTCATGAGTGTTTTAGTCGTAGCAGAACATAACAACAGCGAACTCAATGCCATGACGCTGAGCGCGGTGAGCGCAGCCAGCCAATTGGGTGATTCGGACATCCATTTGTTGGTGGCCGGTGAAAACTGCGGTGATGTAGCCAAACAGGCCGCTGCCGTTGCGGGCGTGACCAAAGTGTTTCACGCTGAAAGCGCTGGTTTGGCGCACGCCATTGGTGAAAACGTGGCGGCCACCGTGGGCAGCATCGCAGGTGATTATTCACACATCTTAGCCACGGCCACGGCTTCGGGCAAAAACTGGATGCCGCGTTTGGCGGCGCAGCTGGATGTGCAGCAAATCTCAGACATTACTGCAGTGGAGTCGGCCGATACCTTTGTACGCCCAATTTATGCCGGCAATGCCATGGCAACCGTGCAAAGCAGTGATGCCACTAAACTGATTACTGTGCGTAGCACTTCGTTTGAAGCTGCAGCCGATACAGGTGGCTCGGCCAGCGTTGAAAGCGTGGACGCAGCCGGCGACTTTGCCGGCACGCAGTTTGTATCAGAAGAAGTGGGCGAGTCGGACCGCCCTGATTTGGTTAGTGCCAAGGTGGTGGTTTCAGGTGGCCGCGGCATGGGCAGCGAAGAGAACTTTAAAATTCTTGAGCCATTGGCCGAAAAGCTAGGCGCAGCCATTGGTGCCTCGCGCGCCGCGGTGGATGCAGGCTATGCCCCCAACGAGTTGCAAGTGGGTCAAACGGGTAAAGTGGTGGCACCGGATGTTTACATTGCCTTTGGCATCTCGGGTGCCATTCAGCACTTAGCAGGTATGAAAGAAAGCAAGGTGATCGTAGCGGTGAATACCGATGAAGACGCGCCGATCTTTCAAGTGGCGAGCTATGGGCTAGTGATGGATTTGTTTGATGTAATTCCGCAGTTGCAGGAGGCCTTGTAGCGCGGCAGTTACTACTAAATGTGGTATTCTTTAAAGCAGGCTTTATGCCTGCTTTTTTGTTGTACTTTATAGATTGTTTATAGGCTTTGATTTCTTGAAATTTAACTCATTAGACCTTATGTCTAGTGACAGCTTAGTTAGATTTTCCTCTAACTAAAATTTTTGAATGTATTTAGGATTGAAGCTATGGCTGGTAAAAAGAGTGGGAATTTTGATGCTGATGGAATCGAAAAATTAGCAAAAGACAAACCGATTGTTTATGAAATTGAAGATAACAAAGGTAATTTGCAGTATGTTGGGTGGCTAAAAGAGGCAGAGTTGAGCAGCGCCTAAAAGAGCATTTACCCGGTAAAAAAGATGAAATAAGAGGTGGGGCAAAGGTGAAAATTATTCAAAAAACTAATATTGCCGAAGCAGAAAAAGCAGAAAA
>CALIFM010000070.1 GCA_938021685.1 uncultured Gammaproteobacteria bacterium
ATAGTAACCAAGATACGATAGATATGGAGTCGGCTATTCGTAACTCTATCAATTTAACCAATTTAACCTATGTCGTTGCTGCTGGTAATGATGGTCACAGTGCATGCCTTCAATCTCCAGCACGTATGCCTGAGGTGATTACGGTGGGCGGGTTAACTGGCATAAGCGGATATGATGAGATTTACGCAAATTCTAACAATGGGCCGTGTGTGGATATATACGCACCGGCTGTAGCAGCGGGTGGCTATACTGGAACCTCGATGGCTTCGCCCTTGGTTGCAGGTACGATAATTGCTACCTATAGCTGGAATGTACCGCCTCATCATCTGAACGGCCCACTTTCAGCACGTGAAAAACTGGAGGCGGTCGCCACACGCGGGAACCTACTAGGCTCTGGCGTCAACCACTTAAGCCATATTTTATATACGCTGCCTTTTCCTTGGCACGGGACTTGGCATTCTGATCAGAATTAACCCATAAATTAATTACCTACCTGAAAAAAGACCCTAAGCAATAGGGTCGTTTTTATGCTACCCACCAATTGTTCCACCTTTAGCTTTGCCTACATTCCCTTCGTCACCATTTGGGGCTTCATTCTGTTCGGTGAATGGCCCACCCCAGCAACAATAGGCGGCATTGTCTTAATCTTTGTAGCCGGAAGCCTAGCCGTTCGCAGATAAGTACATTCATGTGCCTTACATGGCCCACTTAATCATCGCAAAGCCTTAAAATAAACCAAAAGTCAATAAAAACGGGGATCAACTATGCAATACGCCAAGGCATTCAAATATAAAAAGTGGGCAAACATCAGGCTGCTTGAGGCTGGAGAGCGCCAGTTGCACTTGCTTCCAAAAAACGATGCGGAATTCTTCGTATACATACTGAATCACACCACCGTGGTCGACAATCTGTTTATCAGCCGCATTGTAGATACTGAAGAACAATATACGTCTGACACACCCGACACACCCACCCTGCCGCAGCTAAGAGAACGAATGGAGCAAAATGACTCATCACTGATCAAGTTAGCCGAATCAGCAAGTGCAGAAGAATTAGACCGAGTCATTTCGTTTCAATTTGTCGACGGTGATTTTGGCCAGCTATCCGTCAACGAAATTTTTATTCACCTCTTAACCCACGGCAGCAACCATAGGGGCATGGCCGCTCAGGTGCTCTCCTCCAACCAGCTTGAGCGCCCCAGAGACACCTTAACTAAATACCTACACGAAGCAGAACCTGCCAGAAGAAATGCAGCTGAATCTGCGCTAGCCTAGCAAGGTCATTGCTAGGCATTAATTAGTGCAATTAATTAAAAGTCTTACTGCAAAGTTTGCTCGTAGAGAGGCTTAGCTAACACATATCCTTCCTCTAGGCGCTCTTTACGGTTGTCGTGCGATGGATGAGTACTAAAAAAAGTAATTCCATTGCTTTCTCCCAAAACAGTGTCTGCTTTCTCCCAAAGCTCAATAGCACTAGCCGGATCATAACCCACTTTTGCCATCAGCAAAATACCGATATGATCAGCCTCGTGCTCCATGGCACGGCTGTATGAATTAACTACCCCGGACCCAACCACTGATGTGCTCGCTTCAGCCAAATCGCCAGCGATTGTACTGCCATCTGTTGCGACAGTCACCACAGCGCCCAGTACAGCTGCTGCCAAACCCCAAGCTGCGCCTCGCTTTTGCATGGTTGTGTCGGAAGTATGCTGGCCTAATAGATGTGCCATTTCATGGCTTAGAACAACAGCTAACTCTTCATCACCAGGCAAGCGGTCGAGTAATTCTTGATAAACCACAATCGTATTACCGCCCATCGCAAAAGCGTTTGCGTTTTCACCCGCATCAACCGTATAAACATCTAGCTCTTGCTGAACATTGGCGGCCTCAGATAAGCGGTTGATGATTTTTTTAACACGCTCATAGCCAGCACCTGATTGCTGCAACTCAAGGTCTTCATCTTCCATCATGGAATGTAAACTTGATCGAATTTCATCTGCTTTTCCCTGCTCCACTTCAACATAAGGGGGAATAACACCAGGCTCAAAGTTCTTGGTGGCTGTTGTACAACCGGAAACAAAAATTAATAGAGCACCAGCTATGATCAGTTGCTTGACTGTAAAAAATCTTAAAATGCTATTCATGTTATTTCTTACTTCAAAGTTAAAATTAGTGGGGTGTTATACACTTAACAACTTAGATGTTTGCGCAGCTTGAGCAAGGGAATGCCCGGCACAGTTTTTCACTATTTTGTTTTTTATAGAACAAACCAAAAAGCACATTTTTTGTACTTTCAAGTGTAGTTTGTAACAACTCAATGCTATTGGCAAGTCAGAATTGAAGCACCGCCGTCTATTTTTTTGGCAATGAAGTCTTTATCCACCTACCCACGGCATAAAGCATCGAGATTTGGCCGTTCATTACTCACCTCAAACTAAATTGAATGCTCGAGAGGCAACTTAATCAGGACCTACACGGAAACCAAGCACGCCGAAAGGCAGCTAAAAAGAGTGTGAGCGAGAGCCCCCAATTAACCAACACAAAACCTACGATCAAGGCATTAAAAAGCCCCTCAAGTGAGGGGCTTTGCAAAGCCGTTTAGCAACCAAGCCTTTCTCACATCTCAAGCGCCATCACATCCTGTACCCCGCACTGAATCAAGCACGCATTCTAATGCTGTACCTGCAACGCTGATGGTATAGCCAGGAGGATTGAATGATTGTGTGCAACTTCCATATACGTTTCTCACTATAATGCCCGGCACCGAAACAGCAAAAGCGCCATCCTCTATAGTCAAGGTGCTGGTTTCTACCGGCACAATTGGAGACGGCTCATTAGCAGGTGTCTCGGCAGACTCAAAACTATCAATACTAATCATGATCGTGTTGCCGGATAAATCACCCTCCACATCACTGACTACCATCCCAGAGATCTGCGCCACCCCATCTTCACCAATCACCACTTCAAGTGCCTCACACAATAGATCAGTCGGGACAATAGGTTGCGCCGTTGTATTAGTTGCGGTCGCCTGCGCATGCTGCGGCAAAGAAACACTGGCCACCACTGGGGCAACCCACACGGTGTTTTGCAGTAACTTCCTACGAGTGTGGTTCATCTTGTTATTATATTCAGACATAAGTTTAAATTCGTTGTTTTAAATTTAAATAGCTAAGGCCTTAAATCAAAGTACTTAGCGCGAAAATACTGTTTATATAACCAATTAGATAGCTCATATAAACATGGCGCGCTAGACTATCTTGTTTAAACATTAAATGGAAGAACGGTATATTAATTAGGCCATAAGGTAATTATATAGAACAAACAAAATATAAGAATAATGTGCTATAGATTGCTTGATTACCTAAGCATCAAGGCGCTCAAAGTGCGGGTCTGCTATCTATGGGCAGCCAGACAATACCTCACCCCTTGCTAGGCGTGGGGCTAGGCGTGGGGCTAGGCGTGGGCACACCACTTACAACCTGCACAAATCAGCCAGCAGCAATAAAGCAGTGGCAACCCATCGCCACTGCCTTTAAACTTCCCTGCCACAACAACAAACATCCATTGCCTACATCTAACGCACAAGGCGCAGATTAACAAGCCAAGGCCAAGAATTAGCCCCGGTAGCTCAGCTGGATAGAGCAGCCGCCTCCTAAGCGGCAGGTCGGACGTTCGAATCGTCTCCGGGGCGCGCCACTTCTTGTGGTTTATGCTTTTACTATAAGTGAGCAAGGCTTAAAAAATTAGCGTCACACTATTAGCTAATAACTGAAAATAATGATGGCTATCACCATTGACTTAACGCCCGCAATGCCAGGGCGTCAAATCTTATTTGCATTATCCATCTTGCACACTGGTGGTGATGCCCAACATTTAGGCATCACCACGATCGCCCCATATTAGGGCAGTAATAACAATGGTGCCATAGACTGTAAAGCGTTACCAATACGATTTCCTATATCAAGTTGGCTCTCAGTATCGAAGTGAGTATTACTATAGTATCCAGACAGATCACCTGTTTCAACAATGTAGGTCTCATCATTGTGATCAAAGTAATACTGGACATAGGCATCGAGCACATTATAGGAGGCATCAGCATCTCGAGGATAGCCTGGCTCTACTAGCAGAGTATTGAGATGTTCAAAATGCCCTGGAAAGTCAGTTTCTAACTCAGCTTTGTAATTGTTAATCATTAGCTCCAAGCTCTCCTTATAAACTTCCGAATCGGTTTGCCGCGTATCCCACTCTCCATGAAGCCATGCGAAGCCGAGAATTCTGAAATCATGCCCCGCATCTAGAATAGAGTTCAAACCTTTTCTAGCATGCCAAAGAAAGCTGCCGTGTAAATCTTTGCCCGGCAACCAATCA
>CALIFM010000071.1 GCA_938021685.1 uncultured Gammaproteobacteria bacterium
TGCTTGCACCTCAATTCCTGATGATGGTGGGGTAGAGGCAGTAGGCGACATTGTCAATGGACAACAAATAATCCAAAGCCAGCACAGTGATTTTGTGCTACCAAGTTTTGATGCACAAGCACCGTCATTGGCTCGCGAAGAGCTCGATAAATTACTAGGTCAGGCTTTGAGCTTACCTCAGGCTGAGCGTATCGCTATTGAGCATAATCCCGCGGTTAAAGCTAAGCTGGCGGCAGTCGGCATTGCGCAAGCCGATTATGCACAAGCAGGCAGAATGGAAAACCCCGGTCTTAGTTATGAACGCTTTTCAGGTGATGATTACGGCGCTTCTTTATTATTTGACATAGGTGGTTTGTTGTTGATGCCACTTAAAAGAAAGCTTGAGGCTAGGCGTTTAGAAGCAGCGCGTTATAGTGCGGCGATGGATGTGATGATTCACATCACAAATACACGCAATGCATGGATAAATGCCATTGCTGAAAAGCAAAAAACCAGTTTGATTAGGCGCGCTGTTGAATCTATCGAAACAGGCAATGACCTTACGCGCCAAATGACAGCATTGGGTCATAGTGGTGTCATTGAAGCCGCGCAATCTGAATTGAAGTTAGGTGAAATGCGTACTAGCTTGATACGCCAACAGCTGGTGGAGCGCGCAGCTAAAGAAACCTTAATTAGGCAGCTGGGCTTATGGGGAGAGCAGGCACAATCTTTGCAATTACCTGAGCAATTGCCAAGTTTGCCAAAGCAGCCAATAGATTTTACTGCGGTTGAACAACAAGCAATTGAGCAGCGCCTTGATGTGCAAATGGCCCGCCTCAATCTTGAAGGAATGGCGAAAAACTTAAAGTTGACTCGAATCAACCCTTTCCTATCTGCCATTGAGTTTGGCCCTGTTCGTGAAAAAGCCGAAGGCGAGCGAGAGCGCGGTTACGAAATTGAACTAAGGTTACCCATTTTTGATGCCGGTGGAGTTAAAACTGATAAGGCCCGAATTTTATTGCAGCAAGCACAAAGCCAAGCCGAAGTCACGGCTATTGCCGCTGCATCGGCAGCTCGGCAGTCGTTGGCATCCTACCGCAGCAGTTGGGACATTGCCAACCATATGCAAACAAGCTTATTGCCTTTGCGCAAACGAGTGAGTGACGAAAAGTTGTTGCACTACAATGGCATGCTAATCAGCGTATTTGATCTCTTAGATGATCTTTTATCAGCCACCATGTTAGAAGCTAGCCATGTCGATGCGCTGCGTGATTTTTGGTTAGCTGATACCAATCTGCAAGCGGCGCTAACAGGTGCAGGGGGTGCCCAGATGAATTTCTCTGATGCAGTGATGATGCCCGCTAGTGATGGCGATGCAGGGCATTAAACAAGACTAAATGAAAAATAAATGGATAGATCAATGACAAATAGAAGAGAATTTTTAAAAGGTGCAAGCGCTAGTGCAGCTGCATTAGGCGCTGGGCTTGTTTCCAAAGCTGCTTTAGCTGCATTGCCAGAATCACCCGTTATGGAAAGCGCAGCAATGCAAGTGCCGCTTGAGCCTAGCTCAGGCCGTCACTACAACCCTGTAGTGACCCTGAATGGCTGGTCTTTGCCTTGGCGAATGAAAGACGGTTGGAAAGAGTTTCACTTAACTGCTGAGGCGGTAGAAAGGGAGCTTGCCCCAGGCATGACAGCTCGCCTCTGGGGTTACAATGGCCAATCGCCCGGCCCCACAATTGAGTGTGTAGAGGGCGATAAAGTGCGTATTTACGTTACTAATCGGCTCCCCGAGCACACTACAATTCATTGGCACGGAATTTTTCTTCCTGCAGGCATGGATGGTGTAGGCGGTTTAAATCAGCCGCAAATACCGCCCGGTAAAACCTTCGCCTATGAATTCGAGCTCAAACAATCTGGCACGTTTATGTATCATCCGCATGCGGATGAGATGGTGCAAATGGCCATGGGTATGATGGGCTCGCTGGTCGTCCACCCTAAAAACTCAGAGCAATACAAAGTTGACAGAGACTTTTGTTTTTTGATGTCGTCCTACGATATTGAGCCAGGTACCATGACGGCGCGCATCAACACCATGTTGGATTTCAATATTTGGACATGGAATAGTCGAGTTTTTCCCGGCATTGATCACTTAGTTGCCGGTCTAAATGAAAAAGTACGGGTACGCATGGGGAACTTAACCATGACTAACCACCCAATTCACGTTCATGGCCTTAAGTTTGAGGTGGCTTGCACAGATGGAGGCTGGGTGCCTAAAGAGGCAAGATGGCCTGAAGTGACTTCCGATATTGCGATTGGGCAAATGCGTGCGATTGAGTTTATTGCCGATGCCCCAGGTGATTGGGCCATGCATTGTCATAAATCTCACCATACAATGAATCCAATGGGCCACAATGTGCCTAACATGATTGGTGTAGATCAGCGGCGTGTGCAAGACAGACTAGGGAAGCTTCTGCCAGGTTATATGATAATGGGTGAGCGCGGCATGGCAGATATGGGCGAAATGGTGATGCAGTTGCCAGACAACACGTTACCCATGATGACAGGTGAAGGGCCATTTGGTCCGATTGAAATGGGCGGCATGTTTACGGTTTTGAAAGTGCGTAAAGGACAAAAGCCGGGCGACTACGCGGACCCAGGTTGGTATCAGTACCCAAAAGGCACGGTTGCCTACGAAGTGTAAATCTACTGTTAATTAATCTAAGAGGAAAATTGAAATGAAAAATCAACTTAAAACAACATTAGCATCTGCATTATTTAGCGTGATGTGCTTTTCAACCCAATTGGCTTTTGCAAGTGGTTCCCACGACCACAGCCATGATGATGATGTTGAGTTCGACGCAACTGAAACTGAGTTTGGTAGCTTTGATCCTGATATGAAAGCCAGTAAGACTATTGAGGTTGGCATGAGCGATGATATGAAATTTACGCCCAATGTTATCAAGGTGAAAAAAGGTGAAGTTCTAAAGTTTAAGCATACAAACAATGGCAATATCATGCATGAATTTGTGCTTGGTACAGCTGATACATTAGACGAACACGCTGAAATGATGAAAAAGTTTCCTAATATGGAGCACGAAGAACCATATATGATTCACGTTGCTCCTGGAAAATCAGGCGATATGATGTGGAGGTTTGATAAAGCAGGCGAGTTTGCTTTTGGCTGCTTAATTCCAGGTCACTATGATGCAGGTATGAAAGGCATTGTTATTGTTGAGAGTTAATTTAACTTAATGAGTCGGATTTGCTTTTTCAGCATAATCGCACTCATAGCAATATATTTGGCAACATAAATATAATTTGTAATTTAGTGAAAACATTCCCTGTTAATTCCCTGATATGGGGATAACAGGGAATTGGCTGTTTGGGATGTAAGCCACTGTTTTTGCACAGTTTATTTTTATTGAGGTCATTAAACTAGGCAAAATACCCTGATAAATAGCCATATTTCTCTGTAAAAAGGGTTTTAACAGGGAAATAGTTTAGAGACTAAAGTGCG
>CALIFM010000072.1 GCA_938021685.1 uncultured Gammaproteobacteria bacterium
ATGAGTGAACGCTTCCCACGCAAACGCAGCACCCATCTAAAGACCGAAGGTGCGTTTCACACCTATTACATGGTGGAAGCAGCCAAGCAATTTCGTGAAGCCTTACAGGCGCATCACTTTGCTAGCCCTAAAATAAAAGTAGCCTCTAATTTCACTGGCGGCTTTCATGGTGAGAGCGCTGATTCAATTCGTTCGCGCTTGTTTATGCAACTGTTTAATCCCGTCTTGTGGGTTAACAACTTACAAGCAGCAGGCGAACAAAACTTGACCACCGTAATTGAATTTGGTGGCGGCATTGGCAAAGAAGATGACCCGGCTAGTAAGCGCGCCAATCTTGAAGGTATTGTTAAGAAAACCTTTCGTGCTAGTGATCGACCACCAGCACACCATTCAGTGATTAATCTCGCGACCCTAGAAGCCAGCGCAGCACACTTTACTTAAGCGTGCTGCATGGCCAATACTTCAGCACGGCGCGCATTTAGCTCAGGTTCCGTATATCCATTCGGCTGCTGCGCCCCATTCAGCACCAAATTACATGCCGCTTTAAAAGCAGGCCCATCATAATGGTCGGTCATGGGCCGGTAATTTGCATCATAGACGTTTTGTTTATCCACCACTTTTGCCATCTTTTTCATGGCATCAATGATGTCTTTCTCTGAGCAGACTCCATGCAGCACCCAATTAGCTAATAACTGGCTGGAAATACGCAATGTGGCACGGTCTTCCATCAAACCTATGTTATGGATATCTGGCACTTTGGAGCATCCAACACCTTGGTCTACCCAACGCACCACATACCCCAAGATGCTTTGGGCATTTTCTTCGATTTCAGTCGTGATTTGCTCGGCACTTAGCTTTTGTTTGCCTAACAATGGGATGGTTAAAATATCATCAATATTAGCGCGTATTCGATCACGCAGTTTCGCTTGCTGTACCATGACACTCACACTGTGATAATGCAGAGCATGCAAAGTCGCGCCGGTTGGTGATGGCACCCATGCGCAGCTGGCTCCAGCAAGTGGCGCATCCATTTTGACTGCAAGCATCTCTTGCATTTCATCGGGCTTAGCCCACATACCTTTACCAATTTGTGCTTTACCGCCCATCCCTGTTTCAAGCCCCACGTCTACATTATTTTCTTCATAAGCTTGTAACCAAGCTTGCTGTTTGATCATCGCTTTGGGCAGCATGGGTCCAGCATGCATTGAGGTGTGGATTTCATCACCGGTACGATCCAAGAAACCCGTATTAATGAACACAATACGATCCTTTAATGCTCTAACGCATTCCTTTAAGTTAAGTGTGGTACGGCGCTCCTCATCCATCAAACCAATCTTGATGGTGTTAGGTGCCAAGTTCAAGATGCCTTCAATTCTGGAATACAGCTTATCGGCAAATGCCACCTCTTGTGGCCCATGCATCTTCGGTTTGACAACATAAATACTACTAGCTTGGCTGTTACGAACTGCAACAGATCGTTTAAGATCATGCAAGGAACACAAACAAGTAATAAATGCGTCTAACATACCTTCCGGCGTTTTCTCACCTTGCATATCTAGCACGCTGTCAGTAGTGACTAAATGGCCGACATTGCGTACCAGCATTAAACTGCGACCACTTAATTCAATGGCTGCGCCATCAGCACCAATGTACTGCCGGTTGCCATGCAGCTTACGATCAATCGTTTTGCCGTTTTTCTCAAAGCTGGCGCTAATGCTCCCATTCATCAAATCTAACCAATTACGATAGGCTTGCACTTTTTCAGGTGGCGATACGGCAGCTACCGAGTCTTCACAATCCATAATGGTACTGATTGCTGATTCCACTAACACATCTTTTACCCCTGCCGGGTGCAAGGCACCGGCTGGATGCTGTCTATTAATTTGCAGCTCAAAATGCAAACCATTATTTTTAAACAGCAACACCACCGTATCTGCATGATTAGCATGACCTACAAACCGACATTCGTTCTGCAAATAATGGGTTTCGCCCGACTCTGCGATGGCCTGCAAGCGCTGTTTTCCGCCTTCAGTGACTAATTGGTAGCTTGTCACTTCGCTGTGACTAAGTTCGCCTAACGGAATCACCTCATCTAAAAATTCTTGCGCACGCTTGATAACCGCCTTGCCACGCTCTGGGTTAAACTCTTTACTTGGTGCAAGCTTTCCAGTTTTATCAATCACATCAGTGCCATAAAAAGCATCATATAAACTGCCCCACCGTGCATTAGCCGCATTAATCGCAAAGCGTGCATTATTAACAGGCACGACCAATTGTGGCCCTGAAATAGTGGCTATCTCAGCATCTACATTAGCGGTTTCAATAGCAAAATCATCGCCCTCTGATTGCAAATAACCAATGTCCTGTAAAAAGGCTTTGTACTTCACAAAATCAAATTTGTTCCCAGCATGTTGCTGGTGCCAAGTGTCTATCTGTGCTTGCAGCTGGTCTCGCTCAAGTAATAATTTTTTATTTTCGGGCGTTAAGTCTTGCAACAAGCTGGCATATTCAGACCAAAGCTGATCAGGCTCTAACCGTAGACCTTGTAGCACTTCACTCTCTAAGAAGTCGTACAGCTCTTTGGCAATGCTAATTCCACTTAAATTAACCCGGTCATCTTGATCAAGCATAGTTCATTTCTAGTTATATAAGCTAAACAGGCAGTATATCATCATGCTTAGCTTATGTTATGCGATTACAGGCCGAAACCAATACGACCTTTGTTGCAAACACTCGTTGCTGAAATCAACTGTGCAGAAACTGCATCACGCATTCATTAAAGAGTGATGGCCTCTCTAAATGTACATTATGCGATGCCTGATCAATAACTTCTAATTTAGCTTGTGCAATCCCGCTATTAAGCAATTCAACTTGCTCACGGGTGTACGTCCTGTCTGTCTCGCCCCATAGAATAAGTGTTTTATTTTTGATTTCATTTAAGCGTTTTTCAACTGACCACTGCTGCATTGCGGTATATCCGCCCAATATCGCCTCTAAGGAGGCTCTGTTGGCTAATTCAAGGCTCTCGGCGTAATCCGCCGCTTGCGCCTCACGTAAAAACCAACTGCTAACGGTGCGCTGTAAAGTGCTTGCTGGCCCTTCATCTATTACGCGCTGGCGGCTTGTTATAATAGATTCAAAACGCCCAGGCATCGCGCCATTAGGCCCCGTGCCATATAATACTAATTTGTCTACTCTATCGCCTGCTGCTAAAGCTGTTTCCTGTGCGATCATTCCGCCCATGGAATGCCCAAGCAAGTGAAAGCGCCGTACTTTCGCCTCATCAAGCAAACGCAATAAATGATCAGAAAAGCCACCAATGCTATCAATTGCCGTATGCTCGGAGTTACCTGCAAAACCTGGCAATGTAGGCGCAATAACATCAAAGTTTTGTGCAAGATGAGGTATCTGCTTATGCCAATACGCTGCGCTACTTAAAAAACCATGCTGCAATAAGAGCACTGGCCCTTGGCCTGTTCTTAAATATTTATAGCGCACGACTCAATTTTCTGTGTGTGATATCGGCAAAGCAGTGGTGTATTTCATTTCCTCCATTGCAAACATGGAATTGATATCAGACAAGGCTATTTTAGCAATCAAACGTTTATAAAACTCATCATAAGCACGCGTGTCCTTAACGGCCACTTTCAACATATAGTCAATCTCTCCGCTCATTCGATACACTTCAGTAATCTCTGCAAAAGTTTGCACGACCTCAGTAAATTGCTCCGACCAAGCTATGTTGTGCTCTTTAGTTTTAATGGCAACAAACACGGTTAAATCTAAATTGACCTTTTGCCCATCCAAGAGCGCAACCGTGTTTTTAATTACCCCTACATCATGCAATCGCTGAATACGTTTCCAGCACGGTGTTGAAGATAAATGCACTTTTTTAGCTAATTCTTTCAAGGTCAAGCTCGCATCTTGCTGTAATAAGATTAAAAGTCTACGATCGACCTCATCTAAAATAATATTTTTCATATAGATAAAAATAGATAATATTTTTCTTTAATTTATCATATTTTTTTAAAAAAATAGTATTATTTACC
>CALIFM010000073.1 GCA_938021685.1 uncultured Gammaproteobacteria bacterium
TTGCAAATAATTTTTTACAAATTTAGCGGGCTTGCCTGGGTACAAGCCCAGTAAGTCGTGCCATACTAAGATTTGCCCGTCGGTGCCAGGCCCTGCGCCAATACCGATGACGGGGATATCAAGCTCGGCTGACAAGCGTTCACCAAGGTTTGCAGGTACGCATTCAATTAGCAAGTTGCTCGCGCCTGCGTCTTGCAAGATCAAGGCCTCATCAATAATTTTTTGTGCATTTTTAGGGTCACGGCCTTGCACTCGATAGCCACCTAAATGGTTAACTGATTGCGGTGTAAGTCCCATATGAGCGCACACCGGAATGCCGCGCTGTGACAGCAAACGGGTCGATTCTGCTAACCATGCTCCGCCTTCTAGCTTGACGATGTGCGCGCCTTCGCGCATTAAAATGGCGGCGTTCTCTAGTGAGGTTTGTTCGGAGTAATAGCTCATAAAGGGTAAATCGGCCATTAGCAAGGTATGTGCCGCGCCGCGTCTTGCGCATTGTACGTGGTAGGCTACGTCTTCGATGGTGACGGGCAAGCTACTGCTATGGCCTTGGATGACCATGCCTAGTGAATCGCCCACTAAGATCACATCTATGCCGGCGTTGGCCGCGGCATGTGCGCTGCAGTAGTCGTAAGCGGTGAGGCACGAAAACTTGGTGCCTTCTTGCTTGTACTTTGACAAGGTGTTGATGGTGACTTTCTTGGCTTGTGTAGTTTGAGTAGACATGGCGTTTGAGCGCAATAAACGTAAACTTAGATTATAAGAGCTTGGCTAGGCAAAGAGGCGATTTAAATTAACCGGTTAATTTAAATTAATTTAATTTGCAAACTAGTGCCAGATTGCTTCTAATAAGCCTTTAATAAATAAAAGATTTTCTTAAATATGGATTCATTATTTGGTATCGGGCTGTTACCCATTATTTTATTAGTATTTGCGGTGGTCATCGTATTGATGGGCACCAAGATTGTTGAGCAAGGCATGCAGTACACGGTTGAGCGCTTTGGGCGTTATACTAAAACGCTAAAGCCTGGCTTTCATGTAATCATGCCGGTAATTGATAAAATTGGTGCCAAGCTAAATATGATGGAGGAGGTGCGCGATGTGCCTTCGCAAGAGATTATCACCAAAGATAACGCCATGGTGACCGTGGACGGTGTGGTGTTTTTTCAAATTTTGGATGCAGCCAAGGCGGCTTACCAAGTGACTAATTTAGAGCAAGCGATCTTAAACATGACCATGACCAATATTCGTACGGTAATGGGATCGATGGATTTAGACGAGTTGCTATCGCAGCGTGAGCGTATCAATGCCAATTTGCTATCGGTGGTGGATGATGCGGCCAGTAATTGGGGTGTAAAAATCACCCGCATTGAAATTAAAGATATTAAGCCGCCGGAAGATTTAGTGGCGTCTATGGCGCGTCAGATGAAGGCCGAGCGCGACAAGCGTGCCGCTATTTTGGATGCTGAGGCTGATCGTCAAGCTGAAATTACCCGCGCCGAAGGTGAGAAACAGGCACAAATTCTGGACGCTGAAGGTAACCGAGAAGCAGCTTACCGTGACGCTGAAGGCCGCGAGCGGTTGGCTGAAGCCGAAGCCAATGCTACACGCATGGTGTCGGAGGCGATTGCTAAAGGAGATCTGAATGCGATTAATTACTTTGTGGCACAAAAATATACCGAAGCCTTGAAAGAAATTGCGGCGGCTGACAACCAAAAGGTAATTATGATGCCGATGGAGGCGACTAGCTTGATTGGTTCCTTAGCTGGAATTGGTGAACTTGCTAAAAGCGCGGGGCTGACGCGCGGCGATGATTCAGCAACTAAAACTACTGCGGCGAAGAAAAAGTAATGTTGGAGTGGAGCTATCAAAACATGGTCTTTTGGCACTGGTGGGTGTTGGCAGTTGTACTACTAATTATCGAAGTATTTTCGCCAATGGCCTATTTTATGTGGATGGCGTTAGCTGCAGTGGTGGTGGGCTTTTTGATGTTGCTGATTCCGAGTTTGAGCTGGGAATGGCAATTCTTAAGCTTTGCGCTATTTAGTGTGATGTCGATTGTGGTGGGTAAAAATTGGTTTAAACGCCATCCGATTGAATCTGAGCAGCCGATGTTAAATACCTTAGGAGCTGAGTTAGTTGGCCGCACATTTACAGTGGACGAACCCATTGTGAATGGTCAAGGACGCGTTAAAGTGGGTGAAACCACGTGGAAGGTGCGTGGGCCTGATTGCAAAAAGGGTGCGGCAGTGACGGTTGTAGATGTCGATTCAGCAGTGCTAATTGTTGAGGTGGCTAAGTAAGCGCTGCTGACTGTGTGTTGGGTTCAGTTAGTTTGTGATATTGAGTGGGGCCAACTCTTCTAAAGACCAGCGCGGTTTGATATTAAAGCCGCGTGATTCATTACTTAGAGCGTCAGTTTGCGCATGCAGCCGACACCAGCCTGCATAAGCAATCATTGCGCCGTTATCGGTGCAGAAAGCCGGACGGGGGTAATATACTTGCCCGCCTAGTTCTTCTTCGCACAAGATTTTAGCCTTTTGACGTAGTTGCTGATTGGCGCCCACGCCGCCTGCGATAATTAGTGTTTTATGTCCTGTCTGTTGTAAGGCACGTTTGCACTTGATTAGCAGGGTGTCAGTGACAGCGTCTTGGAAAGCATAGGCGATGTCAGCCGTGGTTTGTGTATCTAGTTTTCCTTCGACTGCATGAGCTTGTGCTGTGGTGAGGGCGAAGGTTTTCAGGCCACTAAAGCTCATGTCGAGACCAGGCCGGTCTGTCATCGGCCGCGGGAACTGAAAACGTATTGGGTCGCCATTGATTGCCGCTTGACTAATGGATGGGCCACCAGGATAAGGTAAGCTAAGCAGCTTCGCTGTTTTGTCAAAGGCCTCACCAGCGGCATCGTCTAGGCTTGCGCCCAAGATATGGTATTCACCAATAGCTTGCACCTCCACCAGCATAGAGTGACCACCTGACACCAACAGTGCAACAAAGGGTGGTTTAGGTGCGTTTGGTTCTAGCAATGGGGCTAGTAAGTGCCCTTCCATGTGATGCACACCAATGACTGGAACCCCCCAACCGTAAGCCAAACTAGCGCCGACTGAAGCGCCCACTAATAAAGCGCCGGCTAAGCCCGGGCCTTGGGTGTAGGCAACGGCATCAGGTTGCTGACCATGATTACTTTCGTCTTGCAGCAAGGCATTGACCAAGGGCAATAGGCTGCGGATGTGATCGCGTGCAGCCAATTCGGGTACTACACCACCATAAGGCTGGTGCAAGCTGATTTGCGAAGCCAGTTTGTGGCAAAGTAAACCCTTATCAGAGTCATAAATCGCCGCGCCTGTATCATCGCAGGAGCTTTCAATACCTAAAACGCGCACAATTCAAATCAGTTTAATAAATATGAGTAATCTAAGGCATAGTCCTAAAATATAATCTATCCCATGTCCTCTACATGCAAGGTGAAATTACCCGTTTTACGTTCGGAAAAATAATGTTCTAATGTGCGGGTCATCATGGGAAAGGCGAGGTCTTCCCAAGGGATTTTATCTTCACTGAATAAGGCTGTCTCTAAGCTTTCAATGCCGGGTGAAAAAGCATCAGCAGCAGGTAAGTCGGCACGAAATAACATGTAAATTTGACTTATCCGGGCCACGCTAAATACCGTGTATAGCTGTAAATTAGTTACTTCTGCATTGGCTTCTTCATAGGTTTCACGCCACGCGCCCTCGGGCACAGATTCTTCATTCTCCATAAAGCCAGCGGGTAGGGTCCAAAAACCAGCGCGTGGCTCAATGGCACGTCTACATAACAGTACTTTATCTTGCCAGATGGGTAAGGTGCCAGCCACTACTTTTGGGTTTTGATAATGAATGGTGCCGCATTTTGTGCAAATGGCGCGTGGTCGATTGTCACCTTCGGGTACTGCTTGGGTAGTGGCGTGACCGCAGTCAGGGCAAAATTTAATGGGGTTCATAATATTGGCTATTTGATTAGGTGCCAGCGGCGTTACGTAAATGCAGTAAAGAAGGTATTATACGTGTAAATGGCGGCGCGGTGCCGTGGCAAAAGATTTAAGTTTGTTAAGGGCTTATTATGATTGAGCATGCAATGATAACGGGTAGTAGTCGTGGCTTGGGTTTAGCTTTGGCTCAACAATTATGTAATGAAGGCACGCAAGTGCGCGGCTGTGCGCGTGGCACCCCACCTTGGATGCATAGTAACTATCAGCATGGCGAATTAGATTTTGCACAATTAGACAGTATTGCAGAGGGAGTTGAACACTTGCTTGATGGTGCATCGAAGCTTGACTTGTTAGTGCTAAACGCAGGCGTGTTAGGTGAGATTCAAGCTTTAGCGGACACGCCTTTAGATGAAGTCAAACGCATTATGGATATCAACGTATGGGCAAACAAACAGCTGTTAGATAAGGTGTTTACAATGGCGTTACAAGTACGCACAGTCGTGCTTATTTCATCGGGTGCAGCGGTGCGTGGTAGCAAAGGTTGGGGGACGTATGCGATTTCTAAGGCAGCGCTTAATATGTTGGCACAGCTTTATGCCGCAGAACAGGAAGATACATACTTTATTTCGGTGGCGCCAGGCTTGATTAATACGCAGATGCAGACTTATTTGTGCGACCCAAAGCAGGTGGATGAGGAAAAATTTCCCTCTATGCAGCGTTTGCGTGAGGCGCATGGAACGGCTGACATGCCTAGCGCTGCTGAGGTTGCCAAGCAGTTGCTAGTTGCATTACCGCAGGTGCAAGTGAGCATCCCGAGTGGCGGTTTTGTAGATTTAAGAACCCTTACATAGATTT
>CALIFM010000074.1 GCA_938021685.1 uncultured Gammaproteobacteria bacterium
CTGATAGATATAGCGTAAACATGCAAACTATGCGATCAGCGATTAGTCGAATGGCAGTGATATAAATGGCAATAGCAAAATTAGCGAAGATTAAGTAGCTAGAGGCTATAGCTTCATCTTAAAACCTTCATGCGTGGCGATAAACCCGAGTTTGGTATAAAACGCCAGCGCCTCGGTGCGGGTTTTATCTGAGGTCAGTTGCACTAAATTACAGTCGCGCAGTTTAGCTTGTTCAATACCCCAGTAGATCAATTGTTCGCCTAAGCCTTGGCCACGACAGTCAGCATGAATGCGTACACCCTCAATCAGGCAACGTTTTGAACCAGTATGGGTCAAGTAAGGAATAAAAGTTAATTGCAGCATGCCGACCAACTTATCTTGCTGCCACGCGGCGGCTAACAAGTTATTGGGGTCTTGTGTAATGTTGTCGAAAGCCGTCGAATAACGCGGATTAAGTGGGGTGCTGGTATCTTCACGCTGCGCACCTAGCGGGTCGTCTGCTAGCATTTCTATTAATTGAGGCAAGTCTGCTTGCTGCGCTGCGCGAATAGTAAGTGAAGCAGAGTTGAGAGGTTTGGTCATAAATTAGGGCTATACAGAGGGGCTAAAAGCGTTACCGCTGGGGGCTAAGCAGGTCAAAGAGGTTGCCCGAGCTTGAGTACGAAAGACCATTTGATTGCATAGACACAAAAAACAGCAGCAAAGCGAGCACAGCCAAGCCGGCTAGGCCTGCTAAGCCAATTTTCACCCAGCTCCATGGGCGATCGCCTTGCACCTCACCGGTGCGGCCATTAACAATAAACTGATAGGTTTTACGGCGAAAGCGAAAACCAGCTACCCAAAATGGCAGTAACAAATGTTTAAAGGTGATGTCGCTGTACCTTGTGCTGATCTTGTGGATGCGCTGTTGATCACCGCCGATGTCTCGAAGGACGGCTTGTGTGATATAAGGGCGAATGCGCTGCTGTGCAATGCTGAAGCCATCATCTAAGTCAGTTTGGTATACCTCGCTGCGAAAGCCGCTAACAAACTCTTCTTGATATGGTCTGATATTGTTTAAATCCCACGGTGCCAGCTCGCGCGAAAGCTCACGCTCTAAGGTGTTGCTAGCATACACAAGGGTATCGTCATAGGGACCGCTTACTTGGCCTCGCACCGGTGTCCAGTGCACTTCCGGTACGCGTCGTACTTGCGTAGTCCAACGGCCATTTATTTGTACGCGCACCCGTCGTCGCACATAATGCACAACGCCGCGTTCGCCAACATATTCTGTATGCGCGCGGCAATCATAGGTCCAGTAAGGCACGTAGACACCATTAAGCTGCTGATCTTGCTTGGCGTATTTCCAAACACTGCTTGGAGCAAACCATAAACGTTTCACCCATGCTTTATACTGCGCTTTAGCTTCATCGTCACTGATGGCAAACGGCAGCAATGATTTGGGCTGGATGATGTGCTGCTCCTGTCCTTCGAGCACGAAGTCGGTGCCGCAAAAAGGGCACTCATCGGCATGTAGCGTGGTGTCAACCTCAGTTTGTGCGCCGCAGGCTTGGCATTGCAGCACCTTATGCACGCTGTGCGGTGAAGCAGCCGGCAACTGGGCCAATGTTGCATGATAATCATATTCAAGAATTGGGTCATGCGAAACCTGTATGCGGTGCTCACTGCCGCAATGCTCGCACTGCATTGATAAGGTGCCCGGCTGATAGTTTAGCTGGCTGCCACATTGGAGGCAGGGGAAATGGTGATTCTTGGTGCTGTGTTTTCTAGAAGTGGCGCTTAATTGTTCGTCCATTGGTTTGCTTAGACTTTAATTATTGTTTTTATTTGCTTGAGCATATACTTTATAAATGATCATGCGAGTGGCTGTGCTTATCTACCCAACTAAGATTAGGTTCTATAGTATTCAATACTATCTAGAGCGTTGTCTGATCTTGGGTAATGCTTTATTTGCTGCTGTTTTTGGCAGGGGCGGCGGCAATGAACGCCAAATAGGGTTCAGCTCAGAAAGCTCGCGGGCAGGGCGCCACTTGCGCATGCCTTCTCGCCACACTAGCGAGCTTTTGGTCAGCACGCCATTTGCCGCTTGGTCGTGCAACTCGTGGGTGTCGTAAGGGCCGGCCCGTTTGTTATCTACCACTAGAAAATAGCTAACATATTCCATCGGCAGGGGTGGGATAGCTGCTTTTTTGCTTACTGGAGCAGCGTCCAAGCTTTTGCCGATCTTGCTAGCGGCCGCCATGCCAATCCCCAAGCCAAGCCCGGCACTAATGCCGTCACTTTTGCCAGAGTCACCAATCGCTTTTGCTGTTTGGTATTGCGTAAACATATCCAAATTCTCGACGATGCCTGCGCTGGTGCGCTTATCCAAGGCGGCTTCCACTTCATCGGGCAAAGAGATATTCTCGACTAACAGCTGAGTAATGCTAAGGCCATAGTTTGCAAATTCAGGGTTGATATGGCCTGCCAAGAACTCGCCTAAGCGCTGATAATTGGCCGCCATGTCTAATACTGGAATGTTCGAGCTTGAAATAATATCCGCAAAGCGCGAGGTAATAATATTGCGCAGTTGACTAGTAATTTCATCGGTCACAAAGTGCCCGTCGGTACCTGCCACTTCTTTTAAAAACACTGCCGGGTCTTCAATGCGAATGCTGTAAGTGCCAAAGGCACGCAGGCGTAAAGGCCCATATTCAGGGTCGCGTAGCATCAAAGGCTTTTTGGTGCCCCACTTTAAGTCTGTAAAAAGCTTGGTGCTTAGGAAATAGACTTCAGCTTTAAATGGGCTTTCAAAGCCGTATGGCCACGATTGTAAATCACTTAAAATGGGTAAGTTAGCTGTTTCCAGCTGGTATAAACCTGGTGGGAATACATCAGCAATTTGCC
>CALIFM010000075.1 GCA_938021685.1 uncultured Gammaproteobacteria bacterium
TGTTAATTATTTTTCCTCAGCTATATTATTTATTCTAGGGGCTTACTTAGTATGGAAAGCTGTGAAAAATTTAATTGCATAGGCCTACGGCTTACAACAAAATAGACATAAAAAAAGCCCTCATAGAGGGCCTTTTATCAAACTTGTGAGCTATGTTTATTTAAACACGTGCTGCATACCTGCTTCGTGCGCCAGCAAGTAATAAAATGTCATGCGGCTTTTTTGATTAGTGCCTTTCATTTTGTCGCAGACGGCAGCAATCATGGCATCCATACGATCATCACTATCGGTGCAACCCAATTTCTTTTTAAGGAAATTCTTTTTAACAGTTTCTAGCTCATTTACGTCACCGCAAGCCACCAAACGAGTGTCGGCTTTGCTCATTACCAATCGGTAGCTTTTCAACATATTGGCAACCATGCCTTCGTCTACACTGCCGTTATGTTTTTTAATGTCGTCACAACATTTTTGCATCATTTCTGTTGCCATGTTTCTCTCCGAGTTTAAGTTAAATTTAATTTAGGGTGTTCAAGTCGCTGCGTTCGAACCTCTAACTATGCCTAAAATCGCACATAAGCGGCTATACGGAACGCCTAAGCTTTTTCTTGATTAAATGCCGTTCATCAGCAAGTTTTACGAGTTTATCTATTAACTCGCCATAAGGCAAGCCACTTGCGGCCCATAATTTAGGATACATGCTAATCGGGGTAAAACCCGGCATGGTGTTAATTTCATTCAACCACACTTCGCCTGTTTGCCTTGAAACAAAAAAATCTACCCGCGATAAGCCTTGACCTTCAATGGCTTGGAACGCTTTTATCGAAAGCTTACGCACTTTCTCGCTGGACTGCTTTGGGATGTCTGCCGGGATATGTGCGCTGGAAACATCCGAAATATATTTTGCCTCATAATCATAAAATTCCGCGCCGGCGTCAATTTCACCGACTATCGAAGCCTTTGGATCTTCGTTACCCAACACCGCACATTCAACTTCAGCGCAGCCTTCAAAAGATGCTTCCACCAACACATTGCTATCAAACTGCATCGCTAAATCAATCGCAGCTTGCAATTGCTTAGTGTCATGCGCCTTGGAGATGCCCACGCTAGAGCCCATGCTGGCAGGCTTGATAAACATAGGGAATGCTAATGTTTCTAGCGACGCATTTAGTACTGCCTGCTTGTCACATGACCAGTGTTGTAAGTTAATCAGCACATGCTGTGCTTGTGGTATGTTTGCTTCGGTAAACAATTTTTTCGCCAACACCTTGTCCATGCCATTGGCGGAAGCCGCCACAGGGCAGCCCACATAAGCGATGTCAGCCAGTTCTAGCAAACCCTGAACCGCGCCGTCTTCGCCATAAGTACCGTGCAGCACGGGGAATACTACGTCGATATGCGGCAAATTGATGCCGTCCTTAAGCTCATCAAGGGCTAGCAAGCGACCAGCTTCGGCTAAATCCAATGCCACGCACACGCCTGCGCCTTCTTTCACTTTACCGCCTTCGATCAAGCTTTCAAATTCGCTGCCCGGTGCCCACTGCCATTGGCCTGATTCGCTGATGCCAATCAACGCGATCTGATATTTACTTGAGTCAATAGCTGCTAGCACCGAACGTGCTGAAATAACTGAAACAGCATGCTCGCAAGAACGGCCGCCAAATAACAGAGCGAGGCTTTTCATCCTAATGATTTACTCCTAGTAGTTGGAGTGAAATTGATTGGCAGTTTAGGCTCATGCAGCAAGTCTATCACGCACTGCACCAAACTCTTACTGAATAACGCTGCGGGTAAGATCGATTAGTGAGCCGATCCACGGCAAAACTAAAATCAGCGCTAAGACGTTTAGCACCAACAACCAACGAATAGCTGTGTGATTTTGTGCAGGAATCAAAACTTCCATCTCAGGTTCGTCAAAATACATGGTCTTAATCACACGTAAGTAATAGTAAGCACCGATCACTGCCAACAACACTGCAACGATTGCTAGCCATGTTAGATTAGACTGCATTAGTGCATTGATCACCGACATTTTCGCCCAAAAGCCTGCAAACGGTGGAATACCTGCCATCGAGAACATCAACACTAGCATCAAGAAAGCCATCAAAGGCTCGCGCGCACCCAAGCCTTTGAAGTCAGCCATGCGCTCTGATTCTGTAGTTTTAGTCGTGCGTAATAAAATCAGCCCGAACACAGCGACGCTCATCACCGCGTAGATCAGCACATAAAACAAAGAAGCACTGTATCCCATATTATTGCCACTAATGATGCCTAATAAGAAAAAGCCCATATGTGAAATGGTCGAGTACGCCAGCATACGCTTAATGTTGCGCTGCGCAATGGCCACGATATTACCCACTGCAATTGATAACACCGCCAAAATAATCAGCATGTCTTGCCAGTTTTCAAATTGCGGTGCGAGGCCGTCCACTAAAATACGCATCAGCATTGCAAAAGCGGCAATTTTCGGTGCCGCACCTAAATATGCTGTCACTGAGGTTGGTGAACCTTGATAGACATCGGGCACCCACATATGAAAAGGCACAGCGCCCAACTTAAAGGCCAAGCCAACCACTACCAATACTACCGCTAAGATAGCACCTAAGTGACTTAAGCCATGCCCTGCCACGGCCGCCTTAACATCACTGATGTGCAAGGAACCACTTAGGCCATACAACAAAGAGATTGCATAAAGTAAAATAGCCGATGCCAGCGCGCCAAGAATAAAGTATTTAATCGCTGCCTCTGAGGCCACCCGCGAATCTCGGTAAAACGCCACCATGGCATACAGGCTTAAAGAGAACAGCTCCAAACCCATATATAAGGTAAGCATGTGGCTGGCCGAAGTCATCAGCATCATGCCAACTACGCCGAACAAGCCCAAAACATAGAATTCGGTTTTAAAATAGCCGCGTTCGCTGTTATAGCGCGCACCATAAATGAACACCAAAGCAGTGATCAGTACAATGGCAATTTTGACCACAACTGCCATTGGGTCCTGCACGAAGGTGGAATTGAAGCCAAGGCGCGCACCTGTTTGGTAATCGCCAATCAGCATTATAGCGGTCAGCAGCAAAGTGCTAACACTTGCAATGTACGGCATCAAATTGGGGCAACAGCTTTTGTCGTACAAACGATAAAGCAGAATTAAGCAGGCCATGCCCGAGACAAACAACTCTGGCAATGCCAGCATTAAATTGAAGTTTTCAGGCATCATAGTTTGGACACCGCAACATGGCTGAGTAAGTTTTCAAGGGTGGTGCGCATCACGTCCAGCAACGGATTAGGCCACACGCCAACGGCAATGGTGAAGACAGCCAAAATGCTCATAAACAGCATTTCATGGCTACTTAAATCCACCAAGGTTTTCACGTCTTCATTTTTGATCGGACCAAACATCACTCGCTTTACCATCCATAAGGTGTAGGCTGCGCCTAGCACCAAGGTTAATGCCGCAAGAGTGGCCACCCAAGCATTAAACTGAAAGGCACCTAAGATCACCAAAAACTCGCCCACGAAGCCTGAAGTGCCTGGCAAGCCAGCGTTGGCCATGGCAAACAGCACTGCAAAAAATGCAAACTTGGGCATCACCGTGGCCACGCCGCCGTAGGTGGCAATATCGCGCGAATGCAAGCGATCGTACAACACCCCCACCACCAAGAACATCGCACCTGAAATAAAGCCATGCGAAATCATTTGCACCATTGCGCCTTCAAGTGCAGTTTGATTAAAAACGAAAAAACCTAAGGTGACAAAACCCATATGCGAGATCGATGAATAAGCAATCAGCTTTTTCATGTCGCCTTGCACCAAGGCTACGTAGGCAATGTAGATCACTGCAATCAGCGACAACGCAATCACATAGCCCGCCAAAGCATGGCTTGCGTCAGGTGTAATCGGCAAATTAAAGCGCAAGAAGCCATAACCGCCCATTTTAAGCATGATCGCAGCCAAGATGACCGAGCCCCCTGTTGGTGCTTCCACATGCGCATCGGGCAGCCAAGTGTGCACTGGCACCATCGGCACCTTCACCGCAAAAGCCATGAAGAAAGCGAGGAAAATCCACTTTTGCACACCCATTGGCATCGCCAATGCATGGTAATCACTGATCGCAAAGGAACCGCCTGATTTATTATATAAGTACAACAAGGCCACCAGCATTAGCAAAGAGCCGAGCAAGGTGTACAAGAAAAACTTGATGGTAGCGTATATACGATTCGGGCCACCCCATATACCGATGATTAAGAACATCGGAATCAGCATCACTTCCCAGAACAAATAGAACAGCATCGCGTCTTGCGCGGCAAACACGCCGATCATCACCCCTTCCATCATTAAGAAAGCTGCGAAATATTGCGCAACACGCGTTTTAATTACCTCCCAACCAGCAATCACTACAATCACCGTAAGCAAAGTAGTCAACACAATCAGCGGCATCGATATGCCATCCACCCCAAGGTGGTAATTAATGTTAAACGCTTTAATCCACTGTGCTTTTTCTTCAAACTGCATCGCGGCAGTCTGCTTGTCAAAGCCTGTCCACAAGCGCAAGCTAAGTACAAACATCACTAGAGACAACATCAAGCTAGCAGTGCGTGCTGCGCCCTCTTGGCCTTGCTTAGAAAACAGCAAAATACCTGCGCCGCCAATGATCGGCAACCAAATTAAGATACTGAGTAAATACGCGCTCATTGTGCAACCTCAGTGCGAGATTTCGCCATAGTTAAGGTTAGGGTTACGCCCATATCGCCCACCCAATTAATGCAACCAAGCCAATGATCATGGCGAAGGCATAATGATAGACAAAGCCCGACTGCCACTGGCGCAGCCATGTGGACAAGCCGCCGATCACGCGCGCACTGCCATTCACAATACCGCCGTCGATCAAGCCTGAGTCAATGTAGCGCGACAAACCCTTACCCAAACTGACTGAGCCATCAGCGAAAATTTTCTGGAAAACGTTGTCCACCCAATACTTATTCTCAAGCATACGGGTAATCGGCGCAAAGCGCTGCGCAATCTTCGCTGGCACACTGGGGTTAATTAAATAGCAATAAACTGCAAAACCAATGCCCGCCAGCGCCAACCAAAATGGCGGCGTCACAAAAGCATGCAACACCGTGTTACCGATCAGCCCCATACCGCTGCCGTGCAAGACTTCAGCCACTTGGGCAACGGTATCATGCTGAGCAAGTACAGTAATCGAACTACCGAAATAATTGCCCTTAAGTACCGGCTCAAAAAACAGCCAGCCAGCAATAACCGATGGAATGGCTAGCAAAATAAGCGGCCATGTCACCACCCCTGGTGATTCCTTCAAGCCGTGTTGCATGTGTTCGTCCGCACGGTTTTTACCGTGAAAGGTCATGAACATCAAACGAAACGAATAGAACGCTGTCACAAATACACCTAGCAATACCGCATAGTAAGCATAGGTTGCACCGAACAAATCGCTAGCATGCACTGATTCAATAATCATGTCTTTAGAGAAAAACCCAGCGAACGGCGGAATACCTGCCAGTGCCAGTGAACCAATAAACATGGTGATATAAGTAATCGGCATAATGGCCTTTAGGCCCCCCATCTTGCGCATGTCTTGCTCGTGGTGCATCGCGATGATGACCGAGCCTGCGCCCAAGAATAATAAAGCCTTAAAAAATGCATGCGTGCCTAAGTGAAAAATCGCTATTTCATAAGCAGACGCGCCCAATGCTACGGTCATATAACCGAGCTGCGACAAAGTTGAGTAAGCCACCACACGCTTGATGTCGTTCTGCACCAAGCCAATCAAAGCCATAAAAATCGCAGTAGTGGCACCGATAATCAAAATCGCTGACAAGGCTACTTCTGATAATTCATACAACGGTGACATACGCGCCACCATAAAGATGCCCGCCGTTACCATGGTGGCAGCATGGATCAGTGCCGAAATCGGCGTAGGCCCTTCCATTGAATCAGGTAACCACACATGCAATGGCACTTGCGCCGACTTGCCCATCGCACCTACAAACAGCAGCAAGCAAATCACGGTTAGCCACTTAACTTCGCCAAACGGCGTTTGTGCCAATGCCCCTTGTGCATTCGGTGCTTGTGCAAACACAGTCGCATAATCCAGCGAACCAAACAGATACAACACACCAGCAATACCAAGCAGAAACCCAAAGTCACCTACACGATTCACCAAGAAAGCTTTCATGTTGGCAAACACTGCCGTCTCTTTAGTGTGCCAAAAGCCGATCAATAGATACGATACCAAGCCCACTGCTTCCCAGCCAAAGAACAACTGCAAGAAGTTGTTGGACATCACCAGCATTAGCATGGCGAAGGTGAACAAAGAAATAAAGGCGAAAAACCGCTGATAAGCAGGGTCTTCGTGCATATAGCCAATGGTGTAAATATGCACCATCAGGGAGACAAAGGTGACCACAACCATCATAGTGGCACTGAGTTCGTCGATTAAGAAGCCAACGTCAAACGACACGCCCCCACTAAGACCCCATGTGTACAGCGCACCATTATAAATGTTACCTGCCTGCACGTCTTTGTAGACTAACACCGACAGAATAAACGCACCCAACACCATCAAAATGGTCATCCAATGTGCGCCTTTACGGCCTACAATGTGACCCAAAAAGCCTGCCACAATCGCGCCGAACAGACACAGCAGCGGGGTCAATAAATAAATGGTCGTCATCTCCACGCGCTTAGCCCTTTAATGAGTCAAGATCGGTGACATTAATCGTCTGCCGATTTCTAAATAACACAATCAAAATCGCTAGGCCAATGGCTGCCTCAGCTGCTGCAACAGTGAGAATAAAAAACACGAACACTTGACCGCCCAGATCACCCAAGAAATGCGAGAAGGCCACAAAGTTGATGTTCACCGCTAGCAGCAATAGCTCGATCGACATCAAGATGATCAACAAATTTTTGCGATTCAAAAAGATACCGATGATGCTTAGCGCAAATAATACTGCACTTAAGGCTAAATAATGGCTTAAAGGGATCATGGCTTACCTCTTGTTTGAGATGTCACTCGCGTCTCGGATGCCAAGTCCACCACACGCAAACGATCTTCTTTACGTACCACTACCTGCTGCGCGGGGTTCACGGCCTTGTTAGGCTTAGTGCGCTTGCGGTGAGTCAAAGCAATAGCAGCTAACATGGCCACCAACAAGATCAGCGCAGCCACTTCAAAAGCCAGCACATAATCGGTGTAAATAATCATACCCAGCGCCTTGGTGTTGGAATAGTCCGCTGGCAAATCTAACGGCGGAGCGGGGAAATCAGCGCTCGAAAAACTGCCATTAAACACAAATACCAGCTGTGCCACCAACAAAGCCGCAATGGCAAGACCATAAGGCAGGTAACGGGTAAAACCTGCACGCATCGCGGCCAAGTCAATGTCTAGCATCATCACGACAAACAAGAACAGCACCATCACCGCACCGACATAAACCAAAATCAGCACAATGGCCAAAAATTCGGCCTGCAAGGTCAGCCAAACACCGGCTGCCCCTACAAAGGCGAGCACTAAAAACAAGGCTGCTTTCACAGGGTTTTTAATCGTTACCACTGCCATAGCCGCCAATACACAGATCGCCGCGAAGAAGTAAAAAGTAAGCTGAATAAAGGTCATGACAACATTAATTCCTTATTGAGCTAGGGCGGTGGTACTTGGCGTCTTGCGCGCGGTTAGCAGCAATCGACTTTTCATACAAATCGCCAATCTCAAGCAGCTTTTTCTTGTCGTATACGCGCTCGCCAGGACCGTCTTCCATATGGAATTCATGAATATCGGTCATCACAATCGCATCCACCGGGCAAGCTTCTTCACAAAAGCCACAATAAATGCACTTAAACATGTCAATATCATAGCGTTTGGTTCGACGCTCGCCCGTTGGCGCCTCGGTCGATTCAATGGTGATTGCCAAGGCTGGGCACACCGCCTCACATAATTTGCAAGCAATACAGCGCTCAGTGCCGTCTTCGTAACGGCGCTGTGCATGCATGCCGCGAAAGCGCACCGATTTAGGCGTTTTCTCTTCCGGGTACATAATGGTCTCTTTTTTACCGAAGAAGTGCTTGCCCGTCACCCCTAAGCCTTGCAATAGCTCAATCAAGCCAAAGGTTTTAAAAAATTGTTTAATGCCCATATTGCAGCCCTACTTAAAAAGAAAGCCAAATGGCGTAAAGAAACGCGCAACCGCGATCACAGCGATCCAAACCAAGGTAACAGGAATCAGTACCTTCCAGCCTAAACGCATAATTTGGTCATAGCGGTAGCGCGGGAAAGTCGCGCGAAACCATAAAAAGAAAAAGGCCACGAATGCCGTCTTACCAAAAAACCAAAAGAACGGTGGAACCCACGTGAATGGCGCGATATCAGCCAAGGGCTGCCAACCACCCAAGAACAGCAGCACAGTAAGCGCTGAAATCAAGATCATATTGGCGTATTCGGCCAAAAAGAACACTGCGAAGGTCATACCTGAGTATTCAACATGAAAACCCGCCACAATCTCTGATTCGCCCTCAGCCACATCAAAAGGCGCGCGATTGGTTTCGGCCACCCCTGAGATAAAATACACAATAAATAGCGGAAACAGCGGCAAGAAATACCACTGCCAAAAGCCGCCTGATTGCGCCCGCACGATATCGCCTAAATTCAGCGAACCCGCACACATCAGCACACCCACCAAAGCAAAGCCCATTGCAATTTCATAGGCCACGATTTGCGCTGCTGAGCGCATTGCGCCTAAAAAGGCATACTTGGAGTTGGATGCCCAACCGGCAATGATAATGCCGTATACACCCATAGAAGTAAGGGCCAGCACAAACAATAAACTGGCGTTAATATCGGCCAACACCAAGTTTTCGGTAAAAGGGATCACTGCCCATGCTGCCAGTGCTGGCCCAATGGACAGCAACGGTGCGCCCAAAAATAAATACTTATTTGATTTG
>CALIFM010000076.1 GCA_938021685.1 uncultured Gammaproteobacteria bacterium
CAGCACGCGGATAGGCACCTAGCACGCGAAAAAAATCAGACTCTTTTTCAAGTGCCTGCAAAGCATCAACTACATTTTTATCAACTTGGTGGCCTTCGATATCAATGAAAAACATGTAATCCCATTTTTTGCTTTTTGCAGGCCTCGACTCAATACGTAGCATACTGATTCCGTGCGCATCCAGCGGCTTTAGCAAAGCAAACAAGCCACCGGGCCTGTTGGCACAAGAGATAAGCAAGCTAGTTTTATCGTACCCACTCGGCAGTACATCGTCTTTCGACAGCACCAAGAAACGAGTCGTGTTTTCTGCTTCGTCTTCAATATTGCGAGCCGCAACAGTTAACTTATACTGCACCGCTGCCACTTCCCCAGCAATCGCCGCTGCGTCTTTATGCTGCGCCGCTGTTTTCGCTGCAACCGCGTTACTAGCAACCGAGATCACTTCTGCATGCGGTAAATGTTGTAACAACCAATTGCGGCATTGCGCTAGCGACTGAGCATGCGAATACACACGTTTTATTGTGCTCTTATCTTCGCTATGAGCCAGTAAAAACTGATGCACCGGCAAATAAATTTCGCCGCTGATCTTACAGTTAGATTCGAGCAAGCAATCTGCTGTAGTGGAGATACCTCCTTCAGTCGAATTTTCAATGGGAACCACACCGTAATTAGCCGTGCCACTGGCCACCGCACGAAAGACTTCTTCAATGCGAGGCAAACCGACAACATCCACGCTAGAGCCAAATTGTTTTTTAGCTGCAATTTCTGAAAACGTGCCCTCGGGCCCTAACACTGCAACGCTTAGACGTGCTTCAGCACCGCGACTGATCGACATGATTTCACGAAACAAAGCATCAATCTGCTCACTGCTGACGGCACCGGCATTTTGCTCTTTTAACCGGCGCAGCACCTGTGCTTCGCGCTCAGGGCGATAAATCAACGCCTGCTCACCGTCTTGCTGTTGTTTGATTTCACCGATTTGCTTGGCCAGCTCAATGCGCTTGTTAACCAGCGTTAATAGTTCGCTGTCCAAGGCATCAATCTGCTGGCGCACGCTTTCTAAGGAAGGACTTTTGCTCATGGGCTTTAGAATCAATCGACCGCGCTACTCTTCTTCACTCTTATCATTGGCAGCAGTATCGGCCACCCCATCACTTTCAGTTGAGGCATCACCTACTTCTTGCTCATCAGCAGTCATCTCATCAGTTTCGTCGTCATCTGATTCATCCACCCGACCTACTGAAACTAGCTTTTCACCTTGATCAAGTGAAATCACTTTCACACCTTGAGTATTACGCCCTTGTTGCGATATTTCATTAGCGCGCGTACGAATCAACACCCCTCCATCAGTAATCATCATCACTTCATCCGAGATGCCGATCAAGCAAGCATTCACCAGCAATCCATTGCGTTCTGAAGACTTAATCGCAATCACGCCCTGCCCACCGCGACGATGCACAGGAAACTCATCAATCGCCGTACGCTTACCATAACCCATCTCAGAGCACACCAATATTGTTTGCTCGGCAGATAAAGCATCGCCATCAGCTTCAGCGCTCTCATCATTAGCAGATTCAGCACTAGGCAAAATAAGCATAGAAATAAGCTGAAACTCATCATCCATACGAATACCACGCACACCACGAGCCGTACGCCCCATTGAACGCGCATCGGACTCACGAAATCGCACCGCCTTACCTGACGAACTGACCAGCATTATGTCTTGAGCACCATCAGTCAGCGCCACCTGTAGCAATTCATCACCCTCGTCTAAGCTTAAGGCAATGATTCCACCAGCACGTGGGCGTGAATAATCCATCAAAGCGCTTTTCTTGACCGTGCCTTTACGAGTAGCCATCACGATAAATTGATCTTCTCGAAATTCTTGAATAGGTAGCACCGCCGTAATTTTTTCGTCAGCCTCCAGCGGCAATAAATTAACCAAAGGCTTGCCACGCGAGCTACGGCTGACAATGGGTAATTGGAACACCTTCAACCAGTACACTTTACCTTCACTTGAAAAGCACAACACCGTGTCGTGGGTGTTGGCCACAAACATACGACTGACAAAATCTTCTTCCTTGTTTTTAGCCGCCATTTTGCCTCGGCCGCCGCGTTTTTGCGCACGGTACTCCGTCACCGGCTGCGCTTTGGCATAGCCCGTATGTGAAATCGTCACCACCACGTCTTCTGGCGCAATCAAATCCTGCATGGATATATCTACCGCACCTTCGGTAATCTCGGTGCGCCGTGCATCGCCGTATTGGTCTTTAATTTCTTGCAGCTCCGCTTTAATGTCGGCCACCAAACGGCTGGGGTCTTCTAAAATTTGCAGTAAATCCAAAATGCTTTCAATAATGTCAGCATATTCAGCACGAATCTTGTCTTGCTCAAGCCCCGTTAAACGATGCAAGCGCAGATCAAGTATGGCCTGCACTTGCTCAGGCGACAACTGATACATGCCGTCGTGCAAACCGTAATGATCCTCTAAGCCTTGTGGCCGCGACAACTTAGCATCACCGCGCTCTAACATGGTTTTAACGATACCTGGCTGCCAAGTGCGCGCCAGCATTTGCTCTTTTGCCTCAGCAGGTGAAGCCGCTTTTTTAATCAGCGCAATCACCTCATCGATATTAGCTAGGGCTACTGCTAAGCCTTCCAAGATGTGTGCACGAACACGAGCCTTTTTCAGGTCATAAATAGTACGCCGGGTGACCACTTCACGACGATGCCGTAAAAAGGCTTGCAACATATCTTTGAGATTAAACAAACGCGGCTGATTGTTCTCCAACGCCACCATATTGATGCCAAACACCGTTTGCATCTGGGTTTGTTTAAACAAGTTATTCAGCAGCACATCGGACTGCTCGCCGCGTTTAAGCTCAATGACCATGCGCATGCCGTCCTTATCGGACTCATCGCGAATTGCACTGATACCTTCAATCTGTTTGTTGCGCACCAACTGAGCGATCTTTTCCATGGTGCGCGCTTTATTCACTTGATACGGTAATTCATTAACAACAATAGACTCCTTGCCAGTTTTCTCATCCACCTCAACCGTGGTGCGCGAGCGGATATATACCCGACCACGACCTGTCTCATACGCTTCGCGAATGCCGGCCGTACCCACAATAATGCCGTGTGTAGGGAAATCCGGACCTGGAATGTGCTCCATCAACTCAGCAGTGGTGATATCTTCATTGTCGATCAACGCCAAGCAAGCATTAATAGTTTCGTTTAAGTTATGCGGCGCAATGTTGGTGGCCATACCCACCGCAATACCAGCCGAACCATTAACCAACAAGGCCGGAATCTTAGTGGGCAACACTAAGGGTTGCGTTTCTGTCTCGTCGTAGTTGGGACCAAAATCGACGGTGTCTTTGCCTAAATCGGCCAGCAACTCTTGCGAAATTTTTGCCAAACGAATCTCGGTATAACGCATAGCTGCAGGCGCATCGCCGTCTACAGAACCAAAGTTACCTTGACCATCTATTAGCGGATAACGCATAGAGAAATCTTGCGCTAAACGTACAATGGTGTCATACACAGCCGTATCGCCATGCGGGTGATACTTACCAATCACGTCACCCACGATGCGAGCAGATTTTTTATAAGCTTTATTCCAATCAACGCCCAGCTCATCCATGGCATACAAAACACGGCGATGCACAGGCTTTAGACCATCACGCACATCAGGCAATGCACGACCGACAATAACGCTCATGGCGTAATCCAAATACGATTGACGCATTTCCTGCTCGATGTTGGCAGACATCATCTCTTTGGCAATCAACTGTTCAGTCATATCGGGTTTGTTTTACTAAGTTAAATAATGCAATTTAAAGGTACTTCGCAAGCACCTAGGCAAATCAAAAAAGGCCAGACAAACCTGCTCAAAAGCTTTGAAAAACAACAAATACGGGCTTATAAAAATGCAACTTGATCATGGCTTTGTCCACAAGCTGAATATTAGCATAACCAGGGCAAATACACACTCTATATACCGCGATTAATACCGTATAATTGGTGTATGAATTAATTAATAAAACTGAATTTTTTTACTAGATAATGCGCCCTTTAATCTTGCTGCTTTTTGCCGCCTTTTTTACGCTACATTCGCCAATAATTTTGGCAAAAACAGAGTATGAAAAAGGCCTCGAAGCCTACAAAAACGAAGACTATGATGATGCGCGGGACCATTGGGAAGAAGCGGCTAATGATGGCAACTTAAACGCTGCTTACAATCTCGGAATATTATATTCAAAAGGGCTTGGCGGCCCAAAAGATGCTTCCAAAGCAGTAGCACTATTTAAACCAACAGCCGAGGCTGGCTTGGCTAGCGCACAGCACAACTTGGCGCTGGCTTATTATTTCGGCAAAGGTATTAAGCAAGACTTTGAACGCGCCAAAATTTGGTGGACCCGTGCTGCACATCAAGATCACGCTCAAGCACAATTCAATTTAGCGACCCTACTTTGGAATGGCAACGGCACCACCCAAAATCCAGATCAAGACAAAGCACTAAAATGGTTTCGTAAAGCTGAAAAGGCCGGGCATAAAAAAGCAGCTGCGTTTTTAACCAAAGCATTTAGCCCTTCACTAGCAAATAGCGCTGAAGCAGCTTCCGAGCAAGCTAATCAGAACACCAACAAAGGAGAAGCTAGCTCTAGCAAGGAACTTGATCAAACATTGCAACTTGCGCGGCAGGCCCAAACCCAAAAAGATTACGCCAATGCTTTCAAACACTGGTCTGTTGCAGCTGAACAAAACAGCGCTGAAGCACAATACCAATTAGCTCAATTATATGAAAAAGGTTTAGGTGTAGAAGCAAACCCTGAACGCGCTTTTAACCTCATCAATGATAGCGCTAAAAGCGGACAACCTCAGGCGCAGTTTGCCTTAGGCCAGTATTACGTCGAAGGCACACAAGTGCCGCAGAATAAAACATTAGCCTTGTATTGGATACAATCTGCAGCCGACCAAAATCATTTACAAGCCAAAGACTACCTTGATCAGTTGCGCTAAGTATAAAAAGCCCAGCAAAAATGCGCAGCCCAGCTATAGGCAGCATTATTACAATCTTAAACCTTTTCAAAAGACACTCAAGAATCAGAAGAAGCCGTTCACAAAACACAATAACACTAAAAACGAAAGATGTGCTTCGAACTTCTGGCGAAGCGTGTTAAGATGACCGACCTTTTTTCGCTCAAGTTTCGGTTTTATGCATGGCTCATCTTTATTCAGCGTTCTCA
The DNA here is from genome assembly GCA_938021685.1 of uncultured Gammaproteobacteria bacterium. Classification (GTDB taxonomy): domain Bacteria; phylum Pseudomonadota; class Gammaproteobacteria; order Arenicellales; family Poriferihabitantaceae; genus JAAELZ01. Next base: position 5,253 of record CALIFM010000076.1, read on the forward strand.
TTACGAATGAATTACGTTGTCTAGATTAAGCGTAGCACTAGTCACATACCTTAACGAAATTCAGCATGGTAATACTATAATTAGCTCACAAACAAAGCACATACCAATAAAAAAACATATCAAATAATAAGCTAATTGCCATGTCTAAACTACGCGAAAATAAAAACAACCAACACTATTTGATCACAATTAGTGATCTAACAAGAACCCGTCATTTTCGTATTTCTAAGCGATTTAAAAGCTTTATCATCGCTGCCAGCGCCCTATTAGCACTTGCACTCATCACCAGCAATATCATCGTATTTAATCAGCAAGACACTATTCTATCTGCCAAAGATTTAAATACCTCATTGGAAGATCATGTGGTCGACATCTCGGAGAAGAACTCAAACCTTTCTGAAGTATTGCAACGGCATAGCAAAACGCTAACCAATATCAGCGAACAAATTGCCAACATTGAGCAAATAAGCGGCGTGAACTCCAACATTAACAGCTCAATCACTGAGCGATTGATGGAAATCTCAAACTACTACAACGCTAAAGAAGATGACTTTAACGCGCTTGATGATCGTGTAGTGCAGATTGAATCCACCATGGGCATGGCCGCCAGCAAAAGCTCAACCGAAAGCGAAGCGATCGCCAAGCGTATTGAGCTGTTAACTATTAACGTCAATCAAGAAAAAATATTGCACGATAATATTCCTAATGGCTACCCTATTCGTAACTTAGGCATTACCAGTAAATTCGGCAAACGCAGGCACCCAATCACCAAACAAAAAAGCTTTCATAATGGCTTGGACCTCAGAGCCAAGCTCAACACTAATGTTTATGCAACTGCTGATGGCATTGTCAGAGATGCCTCTCGGGACAAATTCAGTGGCAAACGTCTAATGATTGCTCATAATTTTGGCTTTGAAACTCGCTACGCACACTTAGACAAAATGACCGTCGAACGCGGCGATATAGTACAAAAAGGTGACTTGATAGGCTTGTCTGGTAATTCAGGCCGCAGTAGTGGCCCGCATTTACACTATGAAGTACGCTACCTAGGCAGATCGCTTGATCCCGAGCACTTTGTAAAATGGGAGTTTGGCTCCAATGATATATTCACTAACGTGAGGGAAATAAAATGGGATTCTTTAATAAGTCTGATAAACAAACAAATAACACGACCAACACTACAGTTATCTCAGCTGGAACAACAGTAACCGGCTTAATTGATACTACCTGTGCCTTGCATATCGATGGCAAGCATGATGGGGAAATCAAATCAAACAACCGAGTTAGCATCGGTTCGCAAGGCAATGTTGGCGGCGAGATCACAGCAAAAAACTTAGCCATTACTGGCACCTTTGTAGGCACCGCTGATTGTGACCAAGTTGATGTGCTAGAAGGCGGTCAAATGCAAGGCAAAATTATTGCCGACCAGCTCACCATTGATCAAAATTGTAATTTCGAAGGCGAAAGCGTTAAGCGCTCAGCGGCAAAGATAGCGGCCCCTGCTCCAGTTGCCTCTCTTGCGAAAAAGAAGTCTTAAATTCAGTAAGCCTTACATTAAAGGCTGTTTAACGACTTAGGCTTGCTTGCGACGAAACTGCGGACGCTTACGCTCTGTTTTGTAACGCAATCCTTCATTTATCGCGTAGCGGTTATATTCCCAAGTAATCGCATGGTTATTAATTAATCGGCGAATCTGATCAATCAGCTCTTCACTGAGCGATACTTTCCATGATTCACCCAGCTGGATCACCCCTATTAGCCCTCCCTCTTTTTCATACTCAATCTCAATCAGCACATTGCCGCCTTTATGCGGCAACAACAATTTACGCAACTGATCAAACTGTTCTTTTTGCTGCTTACGCGCGCTAAATTTTAATTTAAGGCCAACCAACATATCTTGGCGCAGCATACTGACATCTGAAATACTCTGTGCCACCATTTGATAGCTCTCTTGTGCTTCGTCTTCTTCTAAGTCCCCTTGCACGATGAGAATCGTATCCTTAAGCAAAAATTCTTTGGTCTGCTCATAGAGATCAGAAAATACGCTGACGTCCATTCTTGCAAAGCCATCATCAAGGCTGATAAACGCCATGCGGTCGCCGCGTTTAGTCATAATTACCCGTAAACCTACAATCATTCCTGCCACCACGCCACTCTTCATACCGCTGCGCATATAACCCTGCTTACGGTCGGATATAGACTCGAGTTCATCACGGTAGGCATCGAATGGATGACCAGACAAATATAAACCCAAGGTTTCACGTTCCTCACTCAAGCGTCTGGCTTCCGACCATGGCTCTGCAGATTTTACCTGCGCAATGGTTTGTTGCTGGGTGTGCCCGCCAGCGGCCAAGCCAAATAAGTCGCTCTGCCCGGCCAACGCATCTTTATTTTTTTGTTCAGCCACTTCGACGGCGTAAGGCAAATTAAGCCAAGTTTGTGCACGATGCATACCTAAGCAATCCAAGCCACCGCAACGAACTAAGCCCTCTAAGGCGCGTTTATTAACTTTTTTTGAGTCCAAGCGTTGGCAAAAGTCATGCAGATCATTGAAAGTACCGTTTTGCTCTCGTTCATCAATAATCGACTCAATCGCTGCTTCACCCACACCCTTAATTGCGCCTAGGCCATATAGAATCGTGGCTGGGTCAGTCGGTACAAATCGATAGCTACAAGCATTAACGTTAGGAAATTCAATTGCCAAACCAAGCTTGCGCGCATCAGCAATCAAGCTAACTACTTTATCCGTATGGTCCATATCCGCTGACAGCGTTGCAGCCATAAAAGCAGCCGGATAATGCGCCTTAAGCCACGCCGTTTGAAATGAGATTAAAGCATAGGCTGCCGAGTGCGATTTATTGAAGCCATAGCCAGCGAACTTCTCCATTAAATCAAAAATATAATTAGCATCGCTACTTTCGATGTTATTTTGCTGCGCACCTGTAACAAATATACTGCGCTGCTTCGCCATTTCTTCGGGTTTTTTCTTACCCATCGCACGGCGAAGTAGATCTGCCGCACCCAACGAATAACCGGCCAACACCTGTGCAATCTGCATCACCTGTTCTTGGTACAAGATAACACCGTAAGTTTCAGCTAAAATGGGCTCTGTCAGCGGGTGCGGGTACTCCACCCTTTGGCGACCATGTTTACGATCAACAAAGTTGCTTACCATACCCGACTCTAACGGGCCAGGACGGTATAGCGCCACTAAGGCCACCAAGTCCTCGAAGCAATCTGGCTGCATGCGTAAAATTAAATCACGCATGCCACTTGACTCCAACTGAAACACCGCGACAGTCAAGCCCTTTTTGATCAAATCAAAGGTTTTCTCATCATAAAAAGGTTGATCGGGTACCGTCACTTGCCGACCATCAGATAGCAACGAGTTTTCATTAATTAGCTTTTGCGCCCAATCAATCACTGTGAGCGTGCGCAAACCCAAAAAATCAAACTTAACTAAACCAATATCTTCAAGGTCATCTTTGTCTAACTGGGTCACTGCTTGAGCTTCTTCGGACTCAGCAAACAAAGCGGTAAACTCGGTAAGACTTGATGGAGCTATTACTACACCACCTGCGTGCTTACCCACGTTCCTTGATAACCCCTCTAGCCGCATCGCAGTGTCGATCAGCTGCGCAGCCTCTTCATCGTCGTTATAGCGTTCCTTAAACTCAGGCTCTCGATCCATTGCCTTTTGCAAGGTCATGCCGACCTCAAAGGGAACTAGCTTAGCAATACTATCGACATAGCCATAAGAGTGTCCTAACACACGGCCCACATCACGAATTACCGCCTTAGCCGCCATGCTGCCGAAGGTGATAATCTGTGCCACCTGGTCTTTACCGTAGCACTCGCTCACGTACTCAATCACACGGTCGCGCCCTTCCATGCAAAAATCGATATCAAAATCGGGCATTGATACCCGCTCAGGGTTTAAAAAACGCTCGAACAGCAAACCATATTGCAAAGGGTCAAGGTCAGTAATGCCCATGGCCCAAGCCACCACTGAGCCTGCACCTGAACCTCGCCCCGGCCCAACAGGGATGCCGTGCTCTTTTGACCAGCGAATAAAGTCCGCCACAATTAAGAAGTACCCTGGAAAGCCCATTTGATTGATGACATCCAACTCCAAATCAAGGCGTGCAAAATAATCCTCTTGACTGTACTCCATCGGCTGCTCTTCAGTCGCTAGCGCTTTAAGGCGCGCAATGCGCTCATGCAAGCCTTCGACTGAAATCGCGCGGATTGCCTCTTCAGCCGTTTGATTGGCTGAGCCCGGGAACTTCGGCAGATAGTCCGTGCCAAATTCGAAAAACACATTGCAACGTCGCGCTATGTGCAGCGTATTTTCAATCGCTTCAGGTATGTCACTGAACAGCTCTTGCATCTGTATGCCCGAACGCAAAAAGTTCTGCGCGGTAAAGTTTGAGCTTCGTCGCTTATCACCAATTTGTCGACCTTCCGTGATGCATACCCTGATCTCATGCAAATCATAATCATCGCTATTAATAAATTGCACTTGATTGGTCGCCACTAGCCCTAAGCCGAAAGTGCTAGCTAGCTGATTAGCTGCTAACAGATATTTGCCCTCATCCTTTGCACCTAAACGCGATATTGATAAAAACAAGTCATTTGCAAACAAGGCTTGATAGGCTGCCAAACTTTGATGAGCCATACTATCGCCTGCAGTCATCATTGTGGTTAGGTGCCCTTCGCGGCTATGCAGTAAGGCAATTAATCCTTGGTGCGCCGAAGCTAACTTCGCTTGACTAATGACAGGTCGTTGTTGTTGGCGATTGTGAATAATGGCATCGCTGAGCAGTTGGCATAAATGCACATAGCCCTCGTTATTGCGCGCAAGTAAGATAAATTTATCGTGGGCATCACTATCAATGGGGTTTTGCACCCATACCTCTGCGCCTAAAATGGGTTTAATGCCTGCTGCTAAACACGCTTTATAGAATTTAACCACTGCATATAGATTACTAAGATCAGTAATCGCCAACGCTTGCATACCAAGCTGCTTGGCCGCTGCAACAGTGGGTTTTATTCGCGTTAAGCCATCACTAAGCGAATATTCCGTATGCAGGTGCAAATGAACAAACTCACTCATCACTTCATACTCAATGCTACGGGTTTAAAGCTACGCCGGTGAACTGCGCAAGGGCCATGCGCTGCCAAGGCTTGTAAATGCATTTTAGTGGGATAGGCTTTATGCTGCGCAAAGCCATACACAGGATACTCGCTATCCAACTCCAGCAGCATGGCATCGCGTGCTTGTTTAGCTAAGATCGAGGCAGCTGAAATGGCTGGTTCGGTTAAATCACCTTTGATGATACACTGATCAGGCATCGGTAAGTTAGGCGAACGATTACCGTCCACCAAAGCCATAGATGGCTGAAGAGACAAAGCAGCCACTGCCCGTCGCATCGCAAGTAAGCTAGCTTGCAGAATGTTTATTTGATCGATTTCAGCAGCACTAGCTTCGCCGACAGCCCAGCACACAGCTTGTTGCTTAATTTTAGTCTCCAGTTCAGCGCGCGTAGCGGCAGACAATTTTTTTGAATCCGTCAAACCTTTCAAGGTGTATTGCTGCGGTAAAATCACAGCTGCCGCTACAACTGGCCCAGCTAGCGGCCCCCTGCCCGCTTCGTCGACACCAGCAATCAACACCTCACTAGGCTGCAGCATAACCAAGCAAACGTAGTGTTGCACTGGCCGCTTCGCGATTGGCATCCAAGCTTAATTGCTTGGCAGCATTGGTGAAATCTTGCTGCGTAGTGCGTATCAAGTCAGGGTTGCTCAAGTAACGATTAAGCTCATTGGCAATGTTCTGGCCTGTCACATCTTCTTGAGATAGTTCTAAAACTGTAGGTTTTTCAAGCAAATGATTCGGCATTGAAAAATGTTTTACACTAGCGAACAGTTTAAACATTAAATAACTTAACCTAGACACCTTATACACCACCACCATCGGGGTACGGTGTAACAAGGCCTCTAAAGCCGCGGTGCCAGAAGCAAGCACTAGCACATCACTAGCTTGCATCGCTCGATCAGACTCACCATCCAACAAAGTAATTGGCAGGTTTGCCTGTATGATTTGCTGCTCGTATTGCTGACGCAATTTTTCTTTAGCAAACGGTAACACAAATTGAATAGTACTATCTTGTTGATGCAATAGTTTGGCTGCCTTCAGCATGGCGGGCAGCAACGCAGCAAATTCGCTGTTACGGCTACCCGGTAATAAACCCACCACGGTAGCTTCTTTCAAACCTAGCACTTGATTTGCCTTAGCTTTAATTTTCTCAACATCCCCCTCTTCTACTCTACCGGCTGCAGGGTGACCAACAAAAGTGGCCGGGATAGCATGCTGGTCATAGTACCGTTTTTCAAAAGGGAACAAGGTCAGCATGTGATCGACTGCACGCTTGATTTTATGAATGCGATAACTGCGCCACGCCCACACCGTAGGACTAACATAATGCAATGTCTTTAAGCCTTGGCGTTTCAACTTAAGCGCTAGACCAATATTAAAATCGGGGGCATCCACTCCAACAAACATATCTGGCTTACGCTCAACTATTTGCTGAGCTAAATTGCGGCGTAGCGCCAGAATGGGTAACAGATTTTTAAGCGCTTCGTCTATGCCCATAACGGTAATGCGCTCCATCGGATAAAGTAATTCACAGCCAGCGGCTTGCATTTCACTGCCGCCGATGCCAAAAAATTGGCACTCTGGGTAAGTTTGTTTGATCGCTTTTATCAAGCCTGCAGCCAAGATATCCCCAGACGGTTCACCCGCAGCAATTGCAATTAACATCAGTGCTTAAGCAACCCAGCTAAATAAAGCAAAACCCTATTTATCATCATCGACGAATAATACCGCGTTCGCTTTTATCTAAAAAAGTTAGCAAACATTGGATGTCTTCGTGCTGCATACCTAGATTTTTAATAGCACCTATGGCCGTTTTGAAATCCAAATCCGAACGATATAACAGCTTATAGGCTGTTTTTAGCAAAGCAATGCGTTCATCACCAAAGCCGCGACGGCGCAGCCCTTTAGTATTGAGCCCATAAGGTTCAGCAGAATTACCTGCCGCCACAATAAACGGTGGCACATCTTGAAAGCACACCGCGCCGATGCCCGTGATGCAATGAGCCCCTACATTGCAAAACTGATGCACCAAAGAAAAGCCACCTAAAATAGCAAAATCACCCACCTCAACATGCCCAGCCAAACTAGAGCCATTAGCAAAAGTGGTGGAGTTGCCAATGATGCAATCATGCGCAACATGCACATAAGCCATAATGAAATTATCATCGCCGATGACTGTTTTTTTTGCATGATCAGGTGTGCCGCGATTAAGCGTGATGTATTCCCTAAAAGTATTGCGGTCACCAATGATCAGCTCAGTTGGCTCTTGCTCATAGCCGCGGTGTTGCGGGTCTTCGCCAATCGAGCCAAATTGAAAAAAGTGATTCTCTTTGCCAATGTGGGTATGATTACGAATGACTACATGCGGCCCCACCACAGTGCCATCGCCGATGGTAACGTTGTCTTCAACGATACTGAATGGGCCGATACTGACGTCTTTGCCAATTTGCGCCCCTGGATGAACGATTGCGCGTTCGTGAATCACGACGTGCTAATCACCTGATAGGTAAACATGATGTCAGCTTTAGCACAAGTTTCACCATCCACATGTGCTCGTACTGAGGTTTTCCAAATATTTCGCATTTTGCGATTGAACGTGACTTCGATATGCATTTGATCACCTGGCTCAACTTGGCGCTTAAAACGCACCTTATCCGCCCCAGCAAACAAATAAATAATCTCTTCGTTTTGCTTATCTGATTGCAAACCAAGCGCTGCCAACAATGCAGCGCCTTGCGCCATCGCCTCTAGCATAAACACACCCGGAAACACAGGTCGGTGCGGGAAGTGGCCATTAAAAAATGGCTCATTCACTGTTACATTTTTAATCGCCGTTAATGACTCCTCGACGGTGTAATCCAAGACACGATCAATCAGCAGAAAAGGATACCGATGTGGAAGGATCTTTTTAATTGCATGAATATCCAATGCTTCACTCATAGTTTAAATTCCAATTGTTATCAGTATTAGCCGTTGCGGCCATTATTCTTGCGTAAATTAGCTAAAGTACGGTGCCAACGCTTAAGCGGTTGCGCAGGTATGCTCGAAGCAAATATGCCCGGCTGAGCGATAGATTTAGTGACCAAACTATCTGCATACACTGTCACCCCATCACATATTTGCAAATGACCATCAATCGATACTCTACCAGCAATCAAACAGTTTGAGCCCACATGGGTACTGCCTGCAATAGCAGAGCACGCTGCAATGGCTGTGCCACGCCCAATTGATACGTTATGCGCAATCTGCACTAGATTATCAATAATCACATCATCTGCAATTACAGTATCGCTCATGCTGCCCCTGTCTACGGTTGTGTTTGCCCCAATTTGAACATTATCACCAACAATTACCTGCCCAATTTGCGGCATTTTAAGCCACCCACTACTTTGCTTTACCACCTCATCGCGCACATACCCAAAGCCGTCTGCACCGATTACCGCACCCGCACTAATATGGGTATGAGCACCAATCTGGGTACCGGTATAAATTATAACATTACTATCAATGCGCGCGTATTCACCAATGTTGGTACCTGCACCAATCTGAGCGCCACTTTGTATTTGCACCCATTCTGCTAGTGTGCATCCAGTCTCAACAACAGCATGAGGCCCTATGTAGACAGAAGATGGAACATCAACATCCCCTGCAACGCAAGCCGTTGGGTGCACACCCGAACTTGCTTGAAACGGGTGAAAAAACTGTGCAATTTTAGCAAAAGCTAGCTGAGCATTAGCAGCAACGAGCGCATTGCCTTGGTAGTTATCTGGCACTGAAGGCGTTACGATTGCCCCTGCTTGACTGTTTGTTAATTGCTTGGCATAACGCGAGTCATGGAACGGCGCAATGCAATGCTTATCTGCTTTATCCAGTGCAGCAATTGCGGTAATAGGTAACTGGTCATCACCTATGACTTGCCCATCGCATAATGCCGCTAATTGCGCAAGTGTGGCCATTTGCCTCTTGATCTTGTTAAAACTTAGTTCTTGAATTTTTTGCTTAGATGATCCAGCACTTTTTGGGTGATATCCATTTCTGGCTTAAACCACACCGCTTGCTGAAAAACAATATCATAGCCATCGGCCTGCGCCACTTCGATTACGGCAGCTGTTACAATTTTTTGCAGCTGGGCTAGCTCTTCATTTCGACGTAAATTAAAGTCTTCATTCAATTCGCGTTGCTCTCGCTGCAATTGCCGTTGTAGCTCGGCCAGCTGCCGGTTGTTTTCTGCTTTTTCTGCGTCCGATAGCACTAAGTTATTTTTAATCGTTTCTTGTTCCAAAGCTAAAGCCTTATCACGCAACACTAATAAATTTTTTTCGCGCGCGCTGAACTCACTTTCCAGCTTTTTTAAAGAAGCTTTACCTTGCGGTGCAGTTTCTACCAGCTTTACCGCGTTGACATAACCAATCTTCTCGGCTTGCGCAGGGCCCATCAATATAAACAAGGCGGCACTTGCGTAAAACAGCTTCTTAAACATAGAACTAATCATTATAGTATCGAACCGATGTAATATTTTATGATCTTTAACGAAAAATAGTACCTAATGAAATTTGGAACTCTTGCTTTTCATCGCCGTCTTCCTCGTTAAGCGGAACACCATAACTTAAGCTAAGCGGGCCAATCACTGAGTACCATTGAAACAACACACCAGCAGAATAGCGCAGTTCACCTAAGTCAACATCTTCGTCTTCACCGTAAACCATGCCACCATCTATAAAGAGCCCGTAACGTTTATCCTTTGAACCTGCCTTACCAAATTGAGGACCAAGCAGCTCCAAGCCTACCACTACGCGGCGATCGCCACCCAGAGATTCTGGTGTATCCCCGGAATCTTGTGGGCCCAAGGAGCGTGAACGAAAGCCACGTACAGAGCCGGGGCCACCGGCAAAATAATTTTTATAAAATGGCAGGACATCGCCACCTTCACTACCGTAACTACCGCCATAACCAATCTTTATTCTTGATTTTAAACTCGCCCTACCGATCGGCGTGTAGTTAGCAGCAGTTACATTCACTTTATAATATTCAACATCGCTACCTGGCACGGCTGCTTCCAATGAAATACTACCCAAGGCGCCGCGAGTAGGGAAAATAAAGTCATTCAAGGTGTCTTTAGAGAAAGACAAACGGGTTCCCAAATTAGTGCTGTCAGAGTTTTCTTCAATATATTGCTCAAATTCAGGCGGAGTTTGTTCTGTCTTTTCCAAGTCCACCTGCTCAGCAAACAAACTAAAATTGAATGAGTTAGCTTCTGAAACTGGGATTTTATAATCGACACCAATCTCTGCAGTATCGGCAATGTATTCTGCAGTGGAAGCTTCGGAAGAATCCACTTCTTTGGTGCGCGCATACAATCTGCGGCTCACCCCATCTTCGGTGTAATAGGGATTGGTGTAGCTAATTTCATAAATCTTGTTCGCATCAGAATTGTTCAAATTGACATTCAACTCCTTGCCTGTCCCTAAAAAATTTCGCTGACTATAGCCAACTTGAAACAAAGCGCCTTCGGCATCCGAATAACCTAGCGCAAAGGTTAAACTGCCGGTTGATCGCTCGGTGATGCTTACTTGTAAATCCACTTGGTCCGGCGCGCCAGCTACGGGTAAAGTATCAATCTTCACATTATCAAAAAAACCTAGGCGCTGAAGACGTTCTTGCGAACGACGAATATCCGCAGCTGAAAATCGCCCGCCTTCAAGTTGACGCAACTCGCGACGGATCACCTCATCCTTGGAAATCGTGTTGCCAACTATATTAATACGCCGCACATACAAACGTGCGCCCTCGTCAACCACAAAAGCCACGTCAACCACTTTGTCGGCACGATTAACCGAGGGCACCGAATTAACATTAGCTAGGCCATAACCCAAATTCGCCATTTCATCATTAATTTTTCGACGGATATCGCTGATGGTCTTTAAAGAAAAAATCGATTTGTCTTCAACGCGCAGAAACTCATTTAACTTAGCCCCTTCGATCGAATGCTTGCCTTCAACGGTCAATTCACCCATCGCAAAACGATCGCCTTCATATAGGCTAATATATAAGTCAATGTCTTGCTTGTTTTGGCTGATAGTGACATTGGTTGAACGCACCTCAAAATCAAAATAGCCACGATCCGTGTAATACGAACGCAAACTTTCTAGATCGCCCTCAAATTTTTGCTTGGAATATAAATCAGCGCGCCGAAACGGAACTAAACCACGCTTTTCCGTTATCTGCATGCTTTTCTTAAGCTCTTTCGCACTAAAGGTATCATTGCCCACAAACACGATTTCTTTAATCGTGGCGACGCGCCCCTCATTAATATTAATGATGATGCGTGCACGGTTTTGGTCTAGCATGCTGATATCTTGCTCCACCTTCGCTGAATACCTGCCTCTAGCAAAATACGCATCAGTAATGCCCTTGACCACTTCATTAAGGCGCTTTTGATTCAGAATGCGTCCATCGGTTAGCTCGGCATTCTTCAGCAGCTCTTCAATTTGCTCGTCTTTAATGTCTTTGTTACCTACGATGTTGACGCCAGCAATCGACGGGCGTTCTTCCACAGTGACCACCAGCACAGTGCCATCTTGGCTTAGTTCAACATTGCGGAAGAAGCCTGTTTCAAACAAAGCCTTGATGCCGTCACGCGCATCCGAGCTATCAATACGGTCACCTACCTTAAGTGGTAAATAGTTGAAAATCGTGCCATCGTCAATACGACCTTCGCCTTCAACGCGAATATCTGAAATAGTGAACGGTTCGATGCTTTGCGCAAAGCTAAGCGAAGAAATTAATAGCCCAAGCAGGCCAACTACACAGACAATAATTTTTTTCATTTGTATACGTGCAATCATTAAGATATCAGACGAATAATATCATTGTAGAAGGCTAAAGACATTAAAAGAAGCAAAGCCATAATGCCAATTTGCTGCCCCAAAAGCATGGTTTTTTCTGAAACGGGGCTACCTTTAATTGCTTCGATGGCAAAATACAGCAAATGGCCACCGTCCAGCATCGGTATAGGAAACAAATTAATCAAGCCAAGGCTAATGCTGATGATGGCTAAGAATTTCACAAAATCAACCAAGCCCTGCTGCACCGTATATCCTGCCATACTTGCGATGGTAATCGGGCCCGACAAGTTCTCCGTCCCTACTTCTTTGGTGAGCATCTTACCGATCGACAGCAAGCTTACCCATGAAAAACGCCAAGTGTAATCTACCGCCCGGGTGAAGCCCTCCCATGGCCCCATGCGACTAACACGTTGCTGCGGATAGATACCAATTTGGCCGTAAGTTTCACCGTTGTACTCAGCAGCTTGCGTAGTCAATTCGGTCTGTATTTCCGTACCATTTTGGCTGTAACTAAGCGTAATCAACTCATTTGGCTTGCTTTGAATACTCAGCACCACATCGCGCCAACTATTTATTGGCTCGCCGTTGATGCTTAATATACGCGCACCTGATTTAAGACCCGCCAAGTCTGCTGGCTTACCCGGCACTGTCTTTTCAATGATCGCTTCACCCGCTGCAGGACCAAGCCCTAACTTCGCTCCTAACAAACCAGCACCAATGTCTTGTTTTGATATCTGCGAGAAATCAACTGCGATCGGCATAGGTTGCTCGAGGTTGCCGTCACGCACCACTGAGAAATTCACCGTTTTTCCTTGAAAGCCTTTGTGTAGAAGATAAATAAGCTGGTCGCTCCAGCCATGGACCTTCTTGCCGTCTACAGCCGTGATCAAATCACCTTCTTCAAACCCTGCCTTCTCAGCAATGGACTGCTCCAGCACCGTGCCCACTACCGCTTTGGGGTCTTGCACACCATAAACATAAACTGCCCACATAGCTAAAATGGCAAATATAAAAT
>CALIFM010000077.1 GCA_938021685.1 uncultured Gammaproteobacteria bacterium
CAAAATACCCAGCACCAATATTGATAAGGCTGCATAAAACAATGAGCCTCCATCGGACTTACCTTCGTGAAGCACCTCTATCCCCAAAGGCGTGAATAAATGAAAAAAGACCGCCCCTCCCATAACCATCGCCGCCATTAAGCCGCCTAATCGATGCATGCGCGCACGAATTCCATTATTGGAAGTATTACCCAATAAGCTCATAAGCCAATAAAGTAGCGGTGAAATCACTACAAGTGACGTGATTAATTCAAATGTGCCCACTAAATACGGGCCAGCAGTAGCAAAAAAGTTGCCCACACCTTGGCCCAAGAAGCCAGCTAGCCATGAGCCAATTGTGCCAAATATATGCTGAGTGTCAGGATGATTGCTGATTTTATAAGGTATGGAAGACAAAAATACTTTACACATCCATGCGGTAATCAACCAGCTGATAATGGCAATGAGCTTATTTTTCATGTTTTTTTCTATGCGTCATAGTTTATGACAGAGTACCTATATCATTTGATTTTTTGCTGATTCTAAGTGATAAATATCACGGAAGTATCACGCATTATGTTGCGTCAAAGTTTCAATGCTATAAGCTTTACGATTGAGATAAATTATTCTCAATAATTTGATTGACTTGATATTTTAGCTTTTTATGGCCAAATTTGCTGAAAAAGCCATCAAATCATTTGCAGTCACTGTGGGCTCTGCGCCCCAAGGGTCAAAAATATTATTCGTATCTCTTTGAATCCAAGCGGTATTTAGGCCTGCATGGTGCGCGCCGATGATGTCAAACGCGTTACTAGAAACCAACCAAGTCTGCTGTGCTTCTGCGCATGTTTGCTTTAAAAAATACTCGTATACATCCGGGTTAGGCTTAAATGTGCGTAGCGTTTCTACGCTTATTATATCGATGAAATATGTGCGGATATTAGCGAAGCTAAGCAAGCTATCAACCGTCGCAGCCTGGCCGTTGGAGAATGCATATAAACGGTGGCCACTTACCTGTAACTTCTTCAGGCTCGCTGCTACATCCTCATAAGCAGGCAAAGCTTTGTACTGCTCCATCAGCGTGCTTTTTTGCGATATGCTCAATGGGTTATCAAAGCTGGCGCAAGTGTATTCTAAGGCGTCATGGGTGCAACTTGCAAAATCTGCATAATTACGCATTAGCCCGCGACGAAAAGAATATTCTAATTGCTTGTCTCGCCAACGATTTGAAAAGGCACTGGCATCATCACCTATCCACTGTTCTAAGTGTTGCACAATGCCGTGAACATCAATTAAAGTGCCATAAACATCAAATGCAATTGTGTTTGGCATTAGATTTACCTATCTAATTTCGCTAATTAGTTCTCTGTTAAAATCATTGATCACCTGGTACACCATAGCTAGGGGCCTTATTTGGGCTTAAAGCACGCGTTGTGTAGTCGGCCATTTGTGGCTCATAAGCTCGCCAAATCTCGATTAATTCGCTCACTGGCTCGCCGTCGCTCCAGTCAACGCGTAAATCAACTAAGGGCCAGCTTTGTTCATGTGCCACTTTCAGCCCGGATGAATGTGTTGGTCCCTCTTCACCCCCTGCATCTACCCCGGCTTTTAGTGCCAACAGCAAGCGCTCTGCAAGATGTAAATTTTCGCCTGCAGCAAACTGGTTGGCCATTGCCTCGGGAACATCTAGGCTCGATAATAAATTGCCCGCTGCCACACAGCGATCACCTTCCACAACTCGGTTAGTACCCAATATCTGTGTGCCAGTAAAGTGTGCAAGGTCGCCTTGTGTGTCAACTACTGTGAGCTGGCGGTAATCAATATGATTACGCCCTTTAATTACTTCTTCAAGCGCCTTTTTTGCGCTCATTCCTTGCTCAAGTTGATCTAAAATAAGTGGCCCCAAACTAGGGTCCGTCACGTTTTGCGTAGCCACTGCGCCCACGTTTGCACGTACCCAAGGGCAACGGCTTGCTACGCAAATGCTAGAGGTGGTAATCGCCACACCTGTCATGTTGGTGCGCTTACAATGGCCTACTATGGAGAAAGTCATAAGGTATTAATTAAAATCACTATCGGTGGGTCTAAAAGTCAGCGCCCAATTTATTTGCACAGCTGGCGCGCAAGGTATTGGGTGAACTCATGGTTTTCTTGTTCTAACCAGCACAAAGGCCCAGCCTCAGATAACGGTGCCTGCGCACCTTTAAAAATGCCTTCTACTACTCCACGGTCTTCGGCGTTAACCTTATCGAGGAACTCGATCACATCACTGATTAAAAAGTCAGGTTCTTCGCTGGCGGCCAATACTTCTGGCGCCAAAGCGGCACCGTAACGAATTTTAACTTGATCCGTGCCCAGTGGTTGCAAGGATAAATACCACAAATGATCAGGTGCTAAAGCATACATATGTGACGGAAACACCGTTGGTAATACGGAGGTTCTGCGCTGTTCGCCTTGCAATACAGTGTTATCTGCATGCGCCGTGCCCAAAGGAGCCGTATCTTGCTTAGTGAAATATTGATAAGTGAATGCTGGATTAGGCGGCAAGCTAGAAAAGCGTGTATCCTCAACCGGGAAATGCCCACCCACAGTGGCTCGGTGAGTAACAGGTAAATGATAGCCTTCCATAAAGTTTTCAGTCAGCATCTTCCAGTTGGTGTTCCACACGTGGTCTTGTTGCACGATAGTAATGTAATTGTCCATGTGGTAATCCGCGACCACATCATGCAGTTCTGCTAGCAACTCATTAACTGGTGGCACTTCATCGCTTAACGTGACATACAACCAGCCTTCCCATACTTCGCAGCGTACGGTATTGAGTTGAATTTTACTTGCATCAAAGCCTTCGCGCTTTTGCATGTGTGGCGCGGCAACTAACTGTCCTTGGATATCGTATGTCCAAGCATGATAAGGGCAAACAATACGCTGATTAGGGCAAGCACCCTTGCCCTCAAGCAGTTGCATCATGCGGTGTTTACATACATTGGCGAAGGCACGGATGCTGTCATCGACTTGGCGCACTAGCAGGATAGGCTGCGAGCCAATTTCATAGCTGAGATAGTCACCTGCATTGGGAAGGTCATCGCTACGCCCTGCACAGAGCCACTGTCTGGTGAAAATGTGAGCTTGTTCATGCGCCGCGATTTCCTCGCAAGTATACATCTGCGGCGGCATTGCGGTAGCTTTACCTAGTGGCAAGCGCGATAAAGTCGCTAATTTATCAAGTGTTGCAGCTAGCATACGTTGCAGCTTAAATATAAACCAAACATAAGGACGGAGGTTAATCGGAAGTACGCACCATGCTAATCAAGCCTCATTATCCGGAATGACTGCTTCAACGTCAATTTCCATCACCATTTCTGGCAGCGCTAAGCCATTTACAATAAGGCCTGTTGAGCAAGGATGCACTCCTGCAAGGTGTTTACCAATCACGGCATAGACTTCTTCGCGGTATGCACGGTCGGTGATGTATATAGTGGTTTTGCAGATGTGCTCTAGCTTTGCTCCCGCTTCTTCCAGTAAGGTTTTAACGCATTGCATTGCCATCTCTGTTTGTGCAGCAGGGTCTCCGACGCCATGCATCTTGCCATCAAGATCAAAGCCCGTTTGGCCGCGCAAAAATACGCGGTTGCCTGCTCTAACGGCCATACACAAATCATTATTCATGTCCTTCCCAGGGTACATGTCTCCAGTGCTAAATTTTCTAATTCTGGTGTGCGCCATGTTCGTGCTCTGTTGTAGGTTTAAGATTGCTGGGTGATTTTGTCAGATAGGCCTGCTGATTTTTGCACAAAACCCATCGCTTCTGTAAAGTCAAAGTTAAAGTACACTGCATTTAAATGTGCAAAGGGTGGTGACTGGGCAAATAATTGGAAAGTGATTTTATGTCCTGCATAATCAGAATTGATTAAATCACGGCCAAAAGCTAACAACTTACGGCGATCACTAGCATCCCAAGATTCATTTATTGTGTAGTATTTGGTCATCCACTCTGGCGTTTCACCCTGCTCAAAGGCGGCGGCATTAGGGGTCACACAGACCTGCCCGCCACATAGTTCACGTGCCAAATGAATCATTTCAGGGAATTGCGAACAAGCCAGCACTCTGCCTGTATACAACAGAGATTGGTTCGGCATCAGCAAGTCACGTGGGCTTTTCTCTGCTGTGGCAATCGCGGCGGTCAGATGTGCATTGATGCCCTCGCGGTAGCACACTAGCTGCGCTATCTTTTCTCGCACTGCAGGTTGGTGGTGTAAACCCGTTTGCTGAATGTTAAACATCGCGGTGCCGATCAGCAAATCGGCAATGTGCATAATGCGTAAGGTGAACGCATATGCGCTGTAGCGATGCAAAGTGCCGCGAATAAAGGTAGCCGCGCGCGTGTGTTGATAAAACAACACGTCTTCCCATGGGATTAGCACATTGTCGAAAATTAGCAAGGTATC
>CALIFM010000078.1 GCA_938021685.1 uncultured Gammaproteobacteria bacterium
ACTGTGCCTTAATCCTAGAGCTTATCAAAGACTTCGCAGCTTACGAAAACGCTAGCGATAAACTTGAAAGCAATCTCGCCAGCCTTGAGCGGGATTTATTTGCTGAGCACCCTAAAGTATATGCTTTGCTATGCGAAGTGGATGGGCAAAGTGCTGGGCTGGCAATATATTATTTCAGTTATGGCTTATGGCAAAGCCAACATGGACTATATCTAGAAGGTCTATATCTTTCCCCTCAACACCGTCGCCATGGTGCGGGCTTCGCGCTGATGAAACACTTAGCCCATATTGCGCTGGCCCAAAAATGCAGTCATTTCGAATGGAATGTATCGAACTGGAATACCACATCCATTCAGTTTTACGAATCCCTGGGTGCGCAGGCCCAACATGGATACACAGACTACCAAGTAAACGGCGATGCGCTGATTAAATTAGCATCCCATTAATAAATAGCTTTTACTACTGGCACCTAGGGTCATTTTGACTTCGTCTTGCTGCTTTGTTATGGTCCGAGCAGTTTAATTAAAGTTGTTTTTCGCCCTATTAATATTTTTAAAAAAGGATCATATAAAATGTATAGAACTCTTCTTTCACTGGCCACAGCCAGCTTACTATGCTTGCCAACAATCAGCAGTGCAGGTGACATTGAGCATGGCATCAAATTTGGCTATGCACGTGACAGCAGTGCCGAGATTTCTGGTAAGCACTTAAATTTATATAACCCAAGCGACCCTTCTAGCTACCGCATTGAAAATACCAAGACCGAAGGTGCTGAAATTAATGACATCTTCTCGGTAGGCTATGTATACCGAAACCCCTTGTCAGATAACAGCCCGTTTGCCATTGATTTCAGCGCCACGCTGAATCGCATGAATATCTCGCCGCAAACTATACGCTTGGTAAGCCAAGAAGGGCCGTATACCACAAACTCTGATCAGCCCGATGCTTATGGAAGTTATTTAGAGCTGTATTTTGGCGGCACTTACTCGTTTGGCAGTGCTGCAAACAAACCTTACATCGGCGCAGGCGTGTCGCTGATTACGGGCAAGGCCAACAAAACTTTTTACAATTTGGAAGACCTGCTGACTGGCGTTAACACTTATGGTCAATCAGGACGCTCAAATATGGACGGCACAGCTTTTGCAATCAAAGGAGGCATGGACTTCGATACCTTCCGCGTTGAGCTAGAGCACGGCTTATATGACTTGCATATTGATGCGTTCCGAAGCTTTGAAATCAACGGTGCAGACTTGGAGTTTGACAAAACCATGCTAAGCATGATTTTAGACTTCTAAGTTAGAAACTTGAACACAAGACATAAAAACCCGCGCAGTGCGCGGGTTTTTTATTGGATATAAAGAATCAACTAATTCTTAGCAAGTAATCTTAGATATTTGAATCCGGAAATGAATCTTTACGCTGCTTTATATAATCCAATAATGCCTCATCCACGGCTGGATCCATGGGCGGCATCTCATATTCAGCCAGTGACTTTTTAAACGCAGCATTGGCGCGTCCACTGTGGTCTAAGCTGCCCTCAGCCTCCCATTGCTCGAAGCTATTGTTATCCGTAAGCGGTGACAAATAAAATGCATCTTTGAAATTCTTCTGGGTATGCGCACAACCTAAAAAGTGCTGACCTGGCCCCACTTCAGCAATGGCATCCATTGCCTGACCATTTTTGGTCATATCTACACCTTTCACCATGGTAGCCATCATGCCCGCTTGATCGCAGTCCATCATGAATTTCTCATAGGACATCGTCAAACCACCTTCTGTCCAGCCTGTAGTGTGCAGCACAAAATTCACTCCTGCTAGCACTGCTGGCAACAAAGTGGACACCGATTCGGACATTGCTTGTCCGTCGGGTAATTTAGAAGCAGACAAGCCACCACCAGAGCGAAAAGGCACCCCTAAGCGGCGCGCCAAGCTAGCCATCGTATACAGCACCAAGGCCGGCTCAGGCGTACCGAAAGTAGGTGCCCCTGATTGCATTGACATTGATGAAGCAAAACTGCCAAAAATAACTGGCGCACCCGGCGCTACTAATTGCACGAAAGCCATGCCAGCCATCGCTTCAGCTAAGGTTTGAGCGGCCGTACCCGCCACCGTAACCGGAGACATCGCACCCGCCAATATAAATGGCGTGATAAGACATGCTTGATTGTTGCGCGCATACACCTTGGCAGCCGCCAGCATGGTGTCATCAAAGTTCATTGGCGAATTAGCATTAATCAAACTAGTCACAACCGTGCGCGGCTTACCTGTTTCAAGGTCAATATAATTATCACCAAACAAGATTTTTGCCATTTCAACCGTGTCTTGTGCCCGATCAGGGTGTGTCACCGACCCCATAAATGGCTTGTCGGAATACTTCATATGGCTGTACACCATATCAAAATGGCGCTTGTTTACTGGTAGATCAACGGGTTCGCATATAGTGCCTCCCGAGTGATGTAAGTTAGGCGTAGAGTACGTAAGTTTGATGAAGTTTTGAAAATCTTCCAAAGTGGCATAGCGTCGCCCTTTGTCTAAGTCATGTACGAACGGACTGCCATACCCTGGTACTAAAACCGTATTTTTACCACCAATTTCCACGCTACGCTCAGGATTACGTGCATGCTGTGTGTATTGCGATGGAGCGTTATCCTGAATCAGCTTGCGACACATGCCTTTAGGAAACCGCACACACTCCCCCTGTACATCAGCACCTGCATCCTTCCACATGTCTAAAGCTTCTTGATCATCGCGAAACTCAATACCCGTTTCCGCCAAAATGGTTTCAGCATTGGCCTCAATCTGTGCTAAGCCTTCTTCGCCCAACACCTCGTACTCTGGAATTTGCCGTTTAAGATAAGGCACAATGGCCACGGCTTGCTGGGCTCCTGCTTTACGGGCGGCGCGTCCGCGGCGCTTGTTTCTGACTTCTGACATAAGATAGATTCTTTGTGAAATTCGAGGGATTATTTCGCTTAAATTAAGGTCTTAGCTAATGGTAAACTCATCACTTGTCGGCACTACTCCGCGCGCGACGCACGCTTAGTCTGCCGCGCCAATGCATCATTTCAGCAATACTAACTTGTTGGCTTTTAAAAGGGTTTTGTCATACCTCAAATAGCCGCAAAAACAGCCGTGGCGTAGATAAAGCACGCTTGGTCGCATTTAGTGGCCCGTGTTATTAGGCGCGTTAGTAGACTGCCGCGTCATACTGTAGCATTATATTGGAGACCTTATCGTGAAATCAGAAGCTCGTGTTGTTGTTATTGGCGGCGGCGTTGTTGGCGTCTCCACTCTTTATCACCTAGCCAAGAAAGGCTGGAAAGACGTGATGCTGCTGGAACGCAAAGAGTTAACTTCTGGCTCTACTTGGCACGCTGCTGGCCTGTTGCCACTGTTTAACATGAGTTATTCGGTAGGTAAAATTCATAAGTACTCTGTTGATTTATACGGCAAGCTCGAAGCCGAAACTGGCCTGAATGCAGGCCTTGCTACTGTAAGCAATATTCGCTTGGCCACCAACCAAGACCGCATGGACGAGTACCGTCAATATGCAGGTGTGGCGCAAACCATTGGCGTACAGGTGGACTTCTTAACACCTGAAGAAGTCAAAGAAATTTGGCCACTTTGTAATGTAGACGATATCGTGGGTGCTATTCGTCATCCCGAAGACGGTTATATTCAGCCGGCTGATCTGACACAGGCACTAGCTAAAGGCGCACTTAATATGGGCGCGACCATTCATCAGCAGACCAAAGTCACGGGTATCAAGCAAAACAAAGACGAAACTTGGACGGTGACCACCGATAAGGGTGAAGTCACCTGCGAGCATGTGGTGTCTTGCACCGGTAATTTTGCTCGCCAGACCGGCGAAATGGTGGGGCTGGATGTGCCTGTCATCCCTGTTGAGCATCAGTTTATCGTAACCGAAGCCCACCCCGAGATCCAAAAGCGTAAGGCCGATGGTTTACCCGAACTGGGTGTGTTGCGTGGCTCAGATGGTCGCTGGTATATGCGCGAAGAAGCCGGCGGCTTACTGCTAGGACCCTATGAAACTGGCGCACCAGCTTGCTATGTAGACGGCCCAGACGAAGACTGCGAGTGGGAGCTATTTCAAGAAGATATCGACCGTTTGATGCCGCATATTGAAGATGCCATTCACCGCGTGCCGATATTTGGCGAAGCGGGCATCAAAAAGGTGTACAACGGCGCCATTTGCTACACCCCCGATGGTAATCCCATTATTGGCCCAGCTTGGGGCAAGAAAAATTTCTGGCTGAACGAAGGCCATAGTTTTGGCATCACTGCCGCAGGCGGTGCTGGCTGGCAAATTGCCGAATGGATCGTAGAAGGCGAACCATCGATTGACATGATGGGCGTAGACCCCCGCCGCTACGGCAATTACTGTTCTAAGTCGTACTTAGTGGAGAAAAACGAAGAAGCTTATGCTCATGTATTTATCACCCACTTCCCTGATGAAGAACGCCCTGCGGTGCGGCCGTTGCGAACAGCACCTTGTTATGATCGTCTAAAAGACTTGGGCGCGGTGTTTGGGCAAACATTTGGCTGGGAGCGCGCTAACTTTTTCGTGCCCGAAGGCACGCCGCAAGAAGACGATTGGTCTTTTCGCCGTTCAAAATGGTTTGAACATGTCGGCAATGAGTGCCGCAATGTGGCCGAGAACGTTGGCTTGCTAGACATGAGCGCTTTTGCCAAATGCCGCATCTCTGGCCCAGGCGCTAAAGCTTTTTTAAACAAGCTGGTGGCCAACAAGCTGCCTGCCCGCACAGGACGGGTGAATCTGTGTCATTCATTGAATACACACGGCGGAGTGCATTCGGAATACACCATCGTTAAGGAAGGCATCAATTCGTACTATTTAGTTTCGGCCGGCGCACTGCAACGGCTTGATCATGACTGGATTCATCGCTGGATGCCCAAAGACGGCAGCGTGCAGTTTCAAAACTTGACACCTAGCATGGGCGTATTAGTGTTGGCCGGACCGAAATCACGCGAGCTGATGCAGCGTGTCTCGAAAGCTGATTTTTCTAACGAAGGCTTTAAGTGGCTATCAAGCAAAAAGATCGATGTCGGCTACGCGCCTTGTGTCGCGGTGCGCATGAATTTTGTGGGCGAGCTGGGTTGGGAGATTCATCATTCGATCGAATATCAAAATCATATTTTTGACGCACTGATGGAAGCGGGTAAAGACTTAGGCATCAAACCTTTTGGCATCCGCGCCATGGACAGCTTACGTATTGAAAAATCTTACCGCTTAGTGGGCACTGAATTATCAGTTGAATACTCACCGTATGAATCAGGTCTGGACCGCTTTATCCACATCGACAAGGGCGGTGATTTTATTGGCCGTGATGCTTTAATCAAATGGCAAGAGCGCGGCATTGAGAACAATTTTGTAACCATGGAAGTGCATGACGTGGAAGATGCTGACGCACTGGGTAGCAATCCCATTTATGCAGGCGATGAAGTAGTAGGCCGTGCAACGGGCGGCAATTATGGTTTTCGCTTAGAAAAATCGATCGCACTGGGCATGGTTAAGCCCGAATACTCTGCATTAGGCACCGAGTTAAGCATGGATATTTTAGGCAAAATGCATCGTGTGACCGTAGTGGAAGAAAGCCCGCTTGACCCGACTAATGAGCGTCTGCGCGCTTAGCACCTGCATATAAGGCAATTAAAGAGAGCGGCAGAACAATGAATCCAATGGAAATGAGCAACTTGATCGAGTTTCCGATCTATGAGCGTGCAACACCGACCTTCTCCGAAGCCGAGATGGCGGGCCGCTTGCAAAAGCTGCGTGGCGCCATGGCCACCCATGACATCGACTCGGTATTGATGACATCGATTCATAATGTAAATTATTATTCTGATTTCTTTTACTGCTCCTTTGGCCGCCCCTACGGCTTAGTAGTAAATCAGCAAACACAAACCACTTTAAGTGCCAACATTGATGGCGGCGCTCCTGCACGGCGCAGCTTTGGGCAAAACCAAGTGTACACCGACTGGCAGCGTGACAACTTTTACCGCGCCGTGCAAAAGCACATCAAAGACGGCGATACGGTTGGCATTGAGATGGACCACATCAATATGCAAATGGTCAGCAAGCTCAAAGCTGCCTTACCAAACTCAAAGTTTGTCGACATTGCTGAGCCGGCGATGTTTCTTCGGATGATTAAATCAGCCGAAGAAATTGCACATATCACCAAAATGACCGCCATTGCCGACATTGGCGGCACAGCCTGCGCTGAAGCCATTGGCGTGGGCGTAAGCGAACACGAAGTGGCAATTCACTCCACTGACACAATGATTCGTGAGATTGCCAAGGTATTCCCTGATAGCGAAATTCGTGACACGTGGACATGGTTTCAATCAGGTATCAATACTGACGGCGCACATAATCCCGTGACCACCCGGAAAATTGAAGCAGGGGATATTTTAAGCCTTAACTGCTTTCCAATGGTGGCCGGTTATTACGTGGCACTAGAACGCACTTTATTTGCTGAACACGCTTCAGATGCGCATCTAAAAAATTGGCAAGTAAACTGCCTAGTACACGACGAAGGCAAAAAATTGATTAAGCCTGGTGCAAAATGCAGCGACATTGCCCACGAGTTGAATAAAATTTATGCTGAGCACGGGCTACTGCAAGCCCGCACTTTTGGCTATGGCCATTCATTTGGTATCTTGTGCCACTATTACGGCCGCGAAGCAGGACTTGAGTTGCGCGAAGACATCGATACTGTACTAGAACCGGGCATGGTGGTATCGATGGAGCCAATGATTATGATTGAAGAAGGCAAGCCCGGCGCTGGCGGCTACCGCGAGCATGATATCTTGGTGCTGACCGAGAGCGGAGCTGAGAACATTACGCATTTCCCTTATGGGCCAGAGCATAATATTATTATTAAAGGCTAGGTTATCAAATATCATTTGATTGGTTGATGGTCATCAGGATGAGTTTGCCTCTCATTCGTGACCATACTTAGTTAAATGGCTACTTGCCGCGGGCAAGAGTCAAAACCACACCACGGGTGTTGATGAATGAATAAATATTCGATCTTTAACTTGGCCCGCCAAGCCAAAAACTATCACCAAAACTGGCAAGCTGCTTGGCGCAGCCCTGAGCCGAAAAAACACTATGATGTCGTCATCGTTGGCGGCGGCGGGCACGGCTTGGCCACCGCTTATTACTTAGCTAAAGAATGTGGCATCACCAATGTAGCGGTGCTGGAAAAAGGCTGGATTGGCGGCGGCAATACGGGGCGCAACACCACCATCATTCGCTCAAACTATTTGTGGGATGAATCAGCTGCCTTATACGACCATGCCGTTGATTTGTGGGGCGGCCTAAGCCAAGAATTGAACTACAATGTGATGTACTCGCCGCGCGGCGTATTACATGTAGCCCACAGTGTACATGACTTGCAAGAAATTGGCCGCCGCGGCAACGCCATTCACCTCAATGGTATCAAGTCTAAGTTTATGACGCCCGAGGAGATCGTGAAAATGGTGCCGTACATGAATTTAGATTGCCGCTTCCCCGTTATGGGCGGACTGTTCCAACAATTAGGTGGCACCGCGCGACATGATGCAGTGGCCTGGGGTTATGCCCGTGCGGCGGATGCGTTGGGCGTCGACATCATCCAAAACTGCGAAGTAACCGGCTTTGACATCAAAGGCGGCACCGTTAAAGGGATGGCCACCAGCAAAGGCAAAATCAGCGCCGACAAAGTCGGCGTAGTAGTGGCCGGCCATTGCAGCGTGCTGGCAGACATGGCTGGCTTTCGCTTGCCAATCGAGTCGTTCCCCTTGCAGGCACTGGTATCTGAACCGGTCAAACCTTGCGTGGACCAAGTCATTATGTCCAATGGCGTGCATGCTTATATCAGCCAATCCGATAAAGGTGAGCTCGTCATCGGTGCCAGTTCAGATTTATATACTTCATATACACAGCGCGGCGGCTTTGACGTAATCGAAGACACCCTGCAAGCTATTGTGGAGCTCTACCCTGCGCTATCGCGGATGAAAATGCTGCGCCAATGGGGCGGCATTGTGGACGTGACGGTAGACCGTTCGCCAATTTTATCGAAAACACCAGTGGACAACTTATTCTTCAACTGCGGCTGGGGCACCGGCGGCTTTAAAGCCACACCTGGCTCGGGACATGTCTTTGCACACTCGATTGCGGAAGGCAACATGCACCCTTATGCTGCACCGTTTTCAATTGATCGCTTTAACAGCGGCGCCTTAGTAGACGAAGGCGCTGCCTCGGCCGTGGCTCACTAAAGAGGGATAGAATTATGATGATGATAGAGTGCCCTTGGTGCGGCAAACGCGACCAATCTGAATTTACAGCCCATGGCGAAGCCCACATTGCTCGCCCACTGGATACTTTTGGCTTAAGCGATCAGCAATGGGGGGATTATGTGTTTTTTCGCAGCAACCCTAAAGGCCTGCATTATGAGCGCTGGGTGCATTCGTTTGGTTGCCGCCAATGGTTTAATGTGGCGCGCAATACCGCTACCGATGAAGTGTATGCCAGCTATAAGCCTGGCGAAGCGAAGCCTATAATAAAAGCGACCACATCGAGGGCGAAGAAATGAGCGCCAATAATAACAATCAAGCCTTTCGCTTAAGTGAAGGTGGTGCAATTGATCGTAAGCAAGTCATCAATTTCACCTACGATGGCAAGGCCTATACAGGCCATAAAGGCGACACGCTAGCTTCTGCTTTACTAGCCAACAACGTGCAGTTGATGGCGCGCAGCTTTAAGTATCACCGTCCACGCGGCATTTTTAGCGCGGGCTCAGAAGAGCCCAACGCTCTCGTTCAACTTGAGCATGGCGCATACACCGTGCCCAACAGCCGCGCCACCCAAATTGAATTATACGAAGGCCTGAGCGCCAAAAGCCAAAACTGTTGGCCCAGTGCTAAATATGACATTGGCGCAGTTAACAACAGATTTTCACGCATTTTGCCGGCAGGTTTTTACTATAAAACCTTCATGTGGCCCGCCAAGCTATGGACTACCTACGAACACATAATTCGCAAATCAGCGGGGCTTGGCAAAGCACCGGCGGCCACAGATTACGATCCCGACCATTATGACCACCAGTACGCCCATTGCGATGTAGTGGTAGTGGGCGGCGGCCCTGCTGGTCTGAGCGCAGCGCTGGCTGCGGCCAAGGGTGACGCGCGTGTAATGTTAGTAGACGACAACGCTGAATTGGGCGGTGCCTTACACAATGAAAAACATACTATTAGCGGAAAGCCAGCTTTAGATTGGGCGACCAAGTCAGCGGATATTCTAGCTAAAAATAACAATGTAATAGTATTAAACCGCACCACCTTAACCGGTTATTTTGATCACAATTACCTGATTGCGAGTGAGCGCAAAACCGAACATTTAGATATTGCCCCTAGCAAACAGCCACGCGAGCGCCTATGGAAAATTCGTGCCAAACAGGTGGTGTTGGCTACGGGCGCCATTGAACGTCCCTTAGTATTTGCCGACAACGACCGTCCTGGTATCATGCTGGCGAACGCCATCGGTACCTATGCGCACAAACACGCCGTGGTACCCGGCGAGCATATTGCGTTTATCACCAATAACGACACCGCCTATGCTACGGCTTTGGCGGTGCGTGCTATGGGTAAAGCAGTCACCCTTATAGACATCCGCAAAGACACCAGCGATGCCTTAGCCCGCGCTGCACGTCAAGCAGGCATCACTTGCTTGTATGGTTATGGCATCACGGGTGTGGATTACAGCAACGGCCTTAAGGGTTTGGAAGTCGCACCATTGAGCGATGATGGCAGTAGTCTTGCCGGCTCCACACAAAAAATTAACTGTGACTTAGTCGGCGTGGCCGGCGGCTGGACTCCAACTGTGCATTTATTCAGCCAAGCCAAGGGCAAATTGCGTTATGACAACAAGCGCCATTGCTTTGTGCCTGATCAGACTGCATCTATTAACCCTTGCATTAGCGCAGGCGCCTGTAACGGCGATTTTGCTTTGCAAGATTGTTTGAACGAAGGCGCAGCGGCAGGCCTGGCTGCACTAAAAGCAACAGGCGTGAAAGGCTTACGCAAAAGCGCATCACCTAAAGCCGATACACATTATTTACCATCTTCCATGCGCCCTTTATGGATTTTGCCCACTGACCACCCGATTGGCCAAGGCAAGAAGAAGCATTTCCATGAATTACACAACGATGCGACCGTGGCTGATTTACACCTGGCTTCACGCGAAGGTTTTGTTTCGGTGGAGCACACCAAGCGTTACACTACTACGGGCATGGGCACCGACCAAGGCAAAACTTCGAACGTCAACGCCTTAAATGTGATGTCAGGCATTCAAGAGCGACCGATCCCTGAGATTGGCACCACCACTTTTCGCCCGCCTTATACCCCTTTAACATTTGGCGCGATTGTTGGCCAAAACAGCCGCGATTTGTTTTTACAAAAACGCACAACTGCTATGCAACCCTGGCACTTAGCGAATGGTGCAGTGTTTGAGGACGTGGGCGATTGGAAACGACCTTGGTACTTCCCGCGTGGCAACGAGACCATGCATGATGCCGTACAGCGTGAATGTAAAGACTTGCGCCAAGGCGTAGGCGTACTGGACGCGAGCACCTTGGGCAAGATTGACATCCAAGGCAAAGATGCCGCCAAACTGCTAAACATGCTGTACACCAATGCGTGGAGCAAGCTGGGCATCGGCAAATGTCGCTACGGTATAATGCTCAACGAGCATGGCATGGTGTTTGACGACGGCGTGACCACGCGTCTTAGCGAAGACCATTTCCATATGACCACCACCACAGGCGGCGCAGCGCGGGTGATGGGATGGCTAGAAGAATGGCTGCAAACCGAATGGCCTGACATGGAGGTGTATTGCACTAGCGTGACCGAACAATGGGCGGTGATGGGCGTAAATGGCCCGAAAGCACGCGATCTATTAGCACTGCTAACAGATGAAGATACCAGCAATGAGGCTTTTCCATTTATGTCCATGAAAGAGCTGACCTTAGCAGGCATACCTGCACGGGTGTACCGCATCAGCTTTACTGGCGAGTTGGCTTTTGAAATTAACGTGCCTGCCCGCTACGGCTTGGCCATGTGGGAAGCTTTAATGGAAAAAGGCAAGCCACTGGACATATTTGCCTATGGCACCGAAGCGATGCATGTGCTGCGTGCAGAGAAGGGCTTTATCATTGTTGGGCAAGACACCGACGGCACGGTAACGCCAATGGATTTAGATATGGACTGGATTGTATCCAACAAGAAGGCCGATTTCTTTGGCAAGCGCTCATTTATGCGCTCAGACACCGCCCGTGAAGGACGCAAACAGCTAGTCGGTTTGCTGACCGAAGACCCTGAATTTGTATTACCCGAAGGGACGCATGCAGTGGCCGAAGTGAAAGATGCGCCACCGATGGAAATGCTGGGTCATGTCACCTCTAGCTATTACAGTCCTACTTTAGGTCATTCAATTGCCATGGCACTGATTAAAGACGGCAAAGCCTTGAAAGGCACCAAACTGGATTTCGCTTTACTGGACGGCAGTAGCCAAAAAGCCGAGGTAGTGGATTATGTGTTTTACGACAAAGAAGGCAAGCTAGCCCGAGGATAAGCCATGAGCAACACAACCCAAATTCAAACACCTTTAGCTAAATCCGAGCCACTTGAGCTAGCAGGCACACATCTACAAGAACTCCCCTTATCCGGAAAAATAAGCTTGCGTGGCAACTCCAGCAATAGGAAATTAGCTGCTGCGGTTAAAAAAGCCACTGGCTTGGTTCTACCCACAAAAGCAAATACGTTTAATCATAAAGGTGAGGGCTACGTAACTTGGATGGGTCCAAACGAATGGCAAATCACTTGCGAGCTTGATCAAACCAACAAACTGATAGACGAGCTGCGTGCTGACCTACAAGACATACATAGTGCGGTCGTTGAAGTGTCTGATTATTACACTACTTTACAGCTTAGCGGCCCTCTAGCACGCAAAGTGCTGGCCAATGGCAGTGCATTTGACACCCACCCCAGCCAGTTTAACAAAGGCCAATGCACACAAACGCGGTTCGGCCATGCAGCCATCCTACTGCAACAGTTGAGCGCTGAACCTGATTATCGCATTCAAATTCGCTGGAGCTATGCGCAGTACTTGTTTGACTACCTCAGCGCTGCACTGCACAACCACGCCACAGATCAATAGCAAACAGGTGGTATGAAAGGCATTAACCTACAATAAAAGCTGGGCATAGTGAACACTGATCACCTAAAATTGTAGCAAAATTTAATGACCACCATATTATCGTCGCCAAGTTTAAAGGTGAATTTAACTGGCATTCTCATGGCAACACCGATGACTTTTCTTGGTGCTCAGTGGGCAGACAACGATAAAGCTGCGTGATGGTGATGTACAGCTAGGCTCAAGCGAGTTGTTTGTGGTACAGGAAAATCGAGCACTGCCCTGTTGCTGAAGAAGCTGAGGTGCTACTGATTAAGCAATGCGACACACTCCCAACATAGACAACATTACCACACGGCTAAAAAAAGCACTGCTTAGCCAAAACAACACCAAAAAGCACAAAGCACAAAGCACAAAGCACAAACTGTAAGCCACAGGAGACCGCATTAAAATTTGCGCTATTATTTCTCAAGCTAAATTACCTTCACTAAGCATCTTCCTTTACTTACGTGGCTTGCCAGATCTGGCTTTCAACCACTGCCCATTAATTTATTAGTTCGCACTCAGACAGGCTTAAAGTTTGACTTCAATTTTGCGATAGGCTAGGGTAAGGCCACATTTAAAGCGCGCCATGAAGCAACGTTCCCATTGCCCTTTTTGCTTGGCTTTTTTCTCAGGCCCGCGATACGATCACAACCCAAAATAAATCTATAATTTATGCCCTCATCCAATCATGACCCGCTCGTTCGGTTTGAGAATGTGCAAAAAAGTTATGACGGCGAACTGCTGGTCATCAAAAATCTTAATCTTGACATGCAACGCGGCGAGTTTCTCACTATGCTTGGCCCATCCGGCTCCGGTAAAACCACTTGCTTGATGATGCTGGCCGGTTTTGAGCCTGCGACTCACGGTGAGATCTATCTTAATGATAAACCGATCAACAGCGTGCCGCCGCATAAACGCGGCATTGGCATGGTATTTCAAAACTACGCTCTGTTTCCGCATATGTCGGTTGGCGAAAACTTAAGCTTTCCGCTTGAAGTGCGCAAAATGGGTAAGTCCGAACGAGATGAACGCGTGAAAAAAGCGCTCGACATGGTGCAGCTCGGCGCTTTCGCCGATCGCCGCCCTGCCCAGCTTTCTGGTGGCCAGCAACAGCGCGTAGCTGTGGCACGTGCCTTGGTATTCGACCCCGAACTGGTATTGATGGACGAACCTTTAGGCGCGCTGGACAAAAACCTACGCGAGCAAATGCAATACGAAATCAAACACATTCATGAAAATCTAGGTGTAACAGTTGTTTACGTTACACACGACCAAACCGAAGCACTGACAATGTCTGATCGCGTTGCTGTATTCGAAGATGGTGTTATTCAGCAGCTTTCATCACCTGAAAGCCTTTACGAAGCACCTCAAAATTCTTTTGTGGCCCAGTTTATCGGCGAGAACAACAAACTACATGGTGTTGTCGAGAAAATATCAAAAGGCATTTGCCAGGTACG
>CALIFM010000079.1 GCA_938021685.1 uncultured Gammaproteobacteria bacterium
GATCAAGCCCTGTGGGATGAAGTGCAAGAAACCACCAACCAGCGTGAGCGTACATCAATCACTAAACACACACCCTTTTTGCTGAAAGGCAAGCTTCGGCATCATCAGGGCTATGCCATGAGCCCTTCTACCTCGCAAAAGAAGATTCGTGGCAAGGGCACATACATTAAGCATATACGTTATTACGTCAGCCAGAAGGCCATCAAACAAGGCTATGCCAATTGCAAGCTTAAGTCGGTCAATGCTATTCAAGTTGAGCAGTTAGTGAGTGCGGTGCTAAATCAACAAATCCTTGAACACAGTGATCAACTGGCCTTTGATCAATTTGCAGGCTATCCTAGTCATAAGCAGCATGAGCATTACCGGGCTGTATTGAACAAGGTCACCCTGTCGCTGGATCAGGTTTGTGCGGAGCTAGATACCTCTAGTCTAGAGGCCCTATGCTTTACTTTGCGTCAAGAAGCTATTTGTAAAGAGGCTTCAGATAAAACTGAAGACAACAGTCATCTAGCCAAGGAAGAACCACCACAACCTAAATTGCATTATAAGCCGGAAGTACAGGCGACCGGCAACACCATACTAGTAACGCTCAATATGCAAATCAAACGCATCGATGGCAGGCGCTACATTCTTGACGAGAAAGGCAATGACCTCGTTCTACAACAGGCAAAACCCGACCAAGTAATCATTGGAGCGCTTAAACAGGCCTATTTATGGAAGCAGGCTTTTGAGAAAGAGCCCGATCTAAATGCGGTAAAGTTGGCCAAAAGGAAGAACATCAGCTATGCCGTCTTATTACGACGGGCGCACCTCACTACACTGGCCCCGCTCATTCAGAACAAAATACTGACCGGACAGCTACCGCCGCGCATCAATTTGAAACAGCTAATCGAAGCCAGCGCCATCCTTCATTGGCAAAATCAATTGGATTTCTTGAACCTGGAATAACACCCAGCACTACAAAGCAGTAACCACAGCAGTAAAAGCCAAGCCGCACTAAATAAAGCAGCTTGGCTTTTTTAGTTAAAGTCAAGTTTCTGCCCCGCGGCTCGCTCCAATCTAGAGGCTCGAGTGTACCTCGCAAAACGGCCTTAGAGACAAAACCGAGCACAATCTCTAAATCAGGCTATAATAGAGCATCTCCTCAAAACAGAGACGCTCTACATCGCCCAAACTGCGCCACTTCGGACGGATAATCGCTCGTAAGTCCTTGATTAAAAACGCTTTAATTATGTGGCGGAGAAGGGGGGATTCGAACCCCCGATAAGGCTATAAACCCTATACTCCCTTAGCAGGGGAGCGCCTTCAGCCAGCTCGGCCACCTCTCCGAAAACTTACAACCTGCATGTGCTAATACGCAGGCCTTTTAAAACTTAGTCAGACATTTCCGATGTTATCGTTTTCGTCTTCTTCATACTCATCGGCCACTGCTTCGGACACTGCTCCGTCGCCACCTTGCTTAGCCTCTTGCTCATGCTTGATGCGGTAATAAATCTCTTCTCGGTGCACCGGCACTTCTTTAGGGGCATTGATGCCAATACGTACCTGCGAATCACGCACCCCTAACACAGTCAAGCGGATATCTTCGCCGATATGCACCGACTCACCAATTCTGCGCGTTAAAATTAGCACTGTCTCACTCCTTCAGTTACGAACAGCCTTTGTCTGCTCTGGTTGGCTTCAATGCCGCCCTAGTTTTCATTATAAGACGGGCGATTATACCCCCATCAATCACAGCCATCAATCGTAGATTGGTCTAGCTAAACGTATATTTGTGGTTTGCTGTAATCAGTTAAATCCGTCGCTCTTTTTGCTTAATTATTTAGCTTTTAAACACAACACTTACTTATCTAACTCAAACGCATCATGTAAGGTGCTAACCGCTAAATCCGTATGCTTCTTGCGTACAGTTACTGATATTTTGATCTCCGACGTAGAAATCATCTGAATATTGATACCTTTTTCTGATAAAGCTTTAAACATATTTGTGGCAATACCCTCATGCGAGCGCATGCCAATACCTACCACTGAAATTTTAGCAATATCATCATCGGCCACCACATCAGCAGCGCCCAGCTCTTTAGCCAAAGGCTGCAACAAGGCAATGCTCTTCGCCATATCCGCACCGCCCACCGTGAAGGTAAAGTCTGTTAAGCCCTCGTCACTGATATTCTGGATAATCATGTCCACGTTGATATGCGCATCAGAAATCACGCCTAAGATCCGATGAGCAATGCCGGGTTTATCTGGCACTGCCCGCACGGTCACTTTGGCTTCGTCTTTACTGGCCGTGATGCCAGAAATAAGTGGTTGTTCCACAATTTTTTCCTCATCTATAATCAATGTGCCAGGGCCATCTTCAAACGACGACAGCACGCGCAATGGCACATTGTATTTACTTGCAAACTCCACCGAACGGATTTGCAACACTTTAGCCCCAAGGCTAGCAAGCTCCAGCATTTCTTCAAATGAAATGCGCTCAAGGCGTTTTGCCTTTGGCACCACTCGCGGATCAGCAGTGTATACCCCATCCACATCGGTATAAATGCGGCACTCGTCAGCTTTAATTGCCGCTGCCAAAGCCACCGCTGTAGTGTCAGATCCACCACGACCTAAGGTGGTGATATTGTTCTCAGCATCCACCCCTTGAAAACCCGCCACCACTGCAACGCGACCTTTATCTAAGTCTTGTTGAATGGGGCTGGCATCAATGTCCACAATACGCGCTTTACCATGCACATTGTCGGTCAAAATTTTCACCTGAGACCCAGTATAAGAGCGCGCCTCAACCCCAATTTGGTTGATCGCCATGCACAGCAGCGCAATCGTCACCTGCTCTCCAGTAGAAAGAAGCACATCTAGCTCTCTTGCAGGCGGTGCTTCGTGTAGTTCATTGGCCAAACACAGCAAGCGATTGGTTTCACCACTCATAGCGGACACCACCACCACCATTTGGTCGCCTGCTTGGGTGCGCGCGGCCACTTTCTGTGCCACCGCTTGAATGCGCTCCACGCTGCCAACGGAAGTGCCACCGTATTTTTCGACGTATAAGGCCAAAGTATTATGTGTTAATTACAATATCGACCGCGGATTTAAACGTGTAAGCGCAATAATGTAAAGCAAAAATTAGGAAGGCTTGACTTCACTCAAGTCACCGCTTTGATCGCCTCTACAATCGCTTGCAATGCGGCATCTAAATTAGCTACCTTGGGCCCGCCACCTTGAGCCATATCCGGCTTGCCGCCGCCGCGGCCGTCCACCAACTCCATGCCCGATTTAATCAAAGTACCAGCTGGCATCTTTTTACTCAGCTTGTCACTTACCCGCACAATAATGCTGGCTTTACCATCGGTACTGCCGCCCACAATCACCACGCCCTCGCCCGCCTCATGGGCCAACTTGTCTCTCGCCGCATCCACTGTACCGCGCAATGTTTTAACATCTAGGCCATCCTGACGAACCAACATCACCTTTACACCATTTATATCTTGCAGCTGATCGCTAGCACCGGTATCACTTGTAATGCCACCTGCTAAAGCTAATTTAGATTGCGCCGCTTTTAAGTTTTTGTCTAAGCCCTTGTTGGCTGTGATCAAAGCCGCCACTTTGCTTTCAATGTCTTCGGGCTTTGCTTTAAGCAAAGCAGCCAAAAGTTGCACCTGAGCATCTTGCTGTTGCACAGCCTGCAAGGCATCTTCACCAGTCAGCACTTCAATACGGCGCACACCAGCAGCAATTCCTGTTTCTGACATTACCTTAAATAAACCAATATCGCCCGTGGCATTCACATGGGTACCGCCGCATAGTTCCAGCGAATACTCGCCCATTTGCACTACACGCACCTCATCATCGTACTTTTCACCAAACAGTGCGGCTGCACCTTGTTGCTTAGCCTCATCCAATGCCATATACTGATCGCCAACAGGCAGATTAGCCATCACCTGCTGGTTAACGATATTTTCTACTTGATTCAGCTGCTCAGCATTAACTGGCTCAAAATGTGAAAAGTCAAAACGTAAACGTTGTGCCGACACCAACGAGCCTTTTTGCTGCACATGCTCGCCTAATACGTCTTTTAAAGCTTGGTGCAATAAATGCGTGGCCGAGTGATTAGCTGCACTACGTAAACGGTTACCACTTTGCACTTGAGCCTGCAAGCTCTGCCCTACCTTTATGTTGCCTTGCGCCACCACACCAATGTGCGCGATTACTTTATTGGCAACATACTGTGTATCAGTTACATCAAACAAGCTACCCTTGTCACTGAGCTGGCCTTCGTCACCCACTTGACCACC
This sequence comes from uncultured Gammaproteobacteria bacterium, assembly GCA_938021685.1. Lineage (GTDB taxonomy): Bacteria > Pseudomonadota > Gammaproteobacteria > Arenicellales > Poriferihabitantaceae > JAAELZ01. Next base: position 4,296 of record CALIFM010000079.1, read on the forward strand.
GCTTTCGGCATAAAATGGGGTTTGTGCAAATACCACCATGCCCTGCTCACCCTCAGCAAGTTGTTTGACCTCTGCACCGTCTTTCACCAGCTTTAACACCTTTTCTGAAGCCGCCAAGCTTTTATATCCAACAAATTTCGTGCTGGGCAACTCAAGGTTTATTTGCGTGTCCATGGTGAACTTTTGCGCCGATCGCGCGCGCGCGCGCTGTGCCTGCATTGCCGTATCAAAACCTGCTTGATCTAGAGTATACCCCTGCTCACGAGCATAATCAGCGGTTAAATCATAAGGAAAGCCATAGGTATCATACAGCTTAAACACCACTTCACCCGGCAACTGCTTCTTACCACTTTTAAGCTTGGCAAACTCATCATCCAAAATTTTAATGCCTTGCTCTAATGTTTCCAGAAATTTGCTGTTCTCGCGCTTTAAGGTCGCTTCTATCTCGGCCTGCTTTTGCCGCAGTTCAACATAAGTATTCCCCATTTGCACTGCTAGACCTTCCACCAACAAGTGCATAAACGGCTTACGCATTCCCTGCTGGTAACCATGGCGAACTGCACGACGAATAATACGCCGCAAGACATAACCCCGCCCTTCGTTCGAAGGAGTTACTCCGTCAATAATTAAAAACGAACAAGCACGAATATGATCAGCAATCACCCGCAATGATTTATTTTCTTTAGTGGCTTTTACACCCAACACCTTTGCCGCATCGCCAATTAAGCTTTCAAACAAATCAATCTCATAATTGCTGTGAACATGTTGCATCACCGCCGCCATGCGCTCAAGGCCCATACCGGTGTCTACCGAAGGCTTTGGTAAAGGGTTTAGCTTACCGTCGCTATTACGGTTGTACTGCATGAATACCAAATTCCATATCTCCACATAGCGATCGCCATCTTCCTCAGGCGTGCCGGGTGGTCCACCGGGCACCTCCTCACCATGGTCGTAGAAAATCTCGCTGCAAGGGCCACAAGGGCCGGTATCGCCCATCGCCCAAAAATTGTCCTTAGCCCCGATGCGCGATAAGCGTGCTGGGTCCACACCAATTTCCTCAATCCAGATGCGCTCGGCTTCATCGTCTTCATCAAATACAGTGACCCATAGCTTTTCAGGCGGTAGACCAAACTTTTCAGTTAGCAGTTCCCACGCAAAACCAATCGCTTCTTGCTTGAAATAATCACCAAAACTAAAGTTGCCCAGCATTTCAAAAAAAGTGTGATGGCGCGCCGTATAGCCCACGTTTTCTAGATCATTGTGCTTACCACCTGCACGCACGCAGCGCTGTGAAGTGACCGCCCGCTGGTAATCGCGCTTCTCTTCGCCTAAGAAAGTTTCTTTAAACTGCACCATCCCTGCATTGGTAAATAGCAAAGTGGGGTCATTACCGGGCACCAACGGACTACTGGCCACGGCCCTGTGCCCCTGTTTTTCAAAAAAATCAATAAAGGTTTGGCGAATTTCGGCTGTTTTCATCTTTACACTTTGGTCATTCATCTAAGCCACCTGCGCGTTCAATCGCGAGATGAATTTGGTCACTACTAAATCCGCGCTGTTGCAAAAAACGAGCTTGTTTGGCCCACGCTTTATAGTCTTCTGGTTTGTCTTCACCGTATTTACGCTCACGTATTTCACACAAGCGGTCCACCCACTGTGACTGGTAAGGCTCCATTGCTCGCGTAATCAACTCACTATCCAGATTATGTCCATTGAGTTCACTGCGCAAGCGCAGTGGGCCAATACCTCTATTAAAACGCGTGCGACACAGCATATCAGCAAAGCGCTCGTCATTGACATAATCTTCGGCCACTAAAAAGGCCATCAAACGCGCATGCTCGACCTCATCTTGATCACCTTCGCAAGCTTCTAGTAATTTATCGCCTAACTCTTTAATGCTGTGCTCACGCCGTGCTAAGGCTGCAATTGCCTTATGCCATAAGCGCTTATAAGTTTTGGACTGCGCCACTGCCTAGCGCTCAACAAGCCAGCTTAAGCCTCGGCTTCAGTCTCACCTACAGCTTCATTTGCACTTGCTGCCGCTTCAGCTTCAGCCTTTTTCGCGGCTTCACCTTCAGGATCAGGAATCAATCCCTTGGCTTTGCGTAATTTAAGCTCCAGTTCTTCAGCCACAGCAGAATTATCCTTTAAATACTGGCGGCAGTTATCTTTACCTTGGCCAATTCGCTCATCACCATAGCTGTACCAAGAGCCCGACTTTTCCACCAGTTTCTCTTCTACACCCATGTCAATCAGTTCACCTTCTTTAGAGATGCCCTCGTTATAAAGAATATCAAACTCAGTTTGCTTAAACGGCGGCGCCACCTTGTTCTTCACTACCTTCACACGAGTGTGGTTACCCATAATTTCGTCGCCTTTTTTGAGCGCGCCAATACGGCGGATATCCAAGCGTACAGACGAATAGAACTTCAGTGCATTACCGCCCGTCGTCGTTTCAGGGCTACCAAACATCACGCCAATTTTCATTCGGATTTGGTTGATAAAAATCACCAAGGTGTTCGAGCGCTTAATATTGCCCGTTAATTTACGCAGCGCTTGCGACATCAAACGTGCTTGCAAGCCCATGTGCCAATCACCCATGTCGCCTTCAATTTCAGCTTTAGGGGTCAAAGCTGCCACCGAGTCCACCACCAAAATATCAACTGCGCCTGAGCGCACCAGCATGTCAGTAATCTCTAAGGCTTGTTCACCTGTATCAGGCTGCGACACTAGTAGATCATCCAAGTTAACACCTAGCTTTTCAGCGTAGGCTGGATCCAGCGCGTGCTCGGCATCTACAAAGGCTGCTGTGCCGCCCATTTTCTGGCACTCAGCAATGGTGGATAAAGTCAACGTGGTCTTACCTGAAGACTCAGGCCCGTAGATTTCCACCACACGTCCCTTAGGCAAGCCGCCCAAGCCGAGCGCAACATCCAAACCAATCGAACCCGTAGAGATTGCATCAATCTCTTGCTTGGCGCCCTCATCACCTAAGCGCATCACCGAACCTGTACCAAATTGGCGCTCAATTTGGCTTAGAGCCGCTTCCAGTGCTTTGCTGCGGTTGTCGTCTGTTGTTTTGCTCATATTTATGGCTCGCTATTTAAATTTTAGTTACGTAAGATGTAGCAAATTATCCCATATCAGCCGCACGGATGTTAGGCTTGATTACGCCTTACTATCAATTACCAGCTAATCGTTTCGTTTGTTTGTTCGCTCAGCATAGCCAGCCACTTTTGATGCTCTGCTAGCTCTTTTGCATTGGCCTCTGTCACCTTAATCGGTACGCGGTTACTATCTAAGCGCTGCACAACGCTCGCCTCACTGCCGTCGCTGTTTTCTTCACCATCGCCAAGCAAGTTAAGCTGACCACCCGTCATGCGCAAATACACATCGGCCAAAATCTCAGAATCCAACAAGGCCCCATGAAAAGTACGGTGCGCATTTTCCACATGGTAGCGCTGGCACAAGGCATCTAAGCTGTTGCGCTGCCCAGGGTGCATTTCGCGCGCAAGGCCCAAAGTATCCAGCACTTGGCAGTACACACTCATCGGACCAAGGTTCTTATTCAGTAAGCTTAACTCATGGTCCAAAAATCCTAGGTCAAACGCTGCATTATGAATGATCAAAGTTGCGCCGCGCACATACTCAATAAAGTCAGCCGCAATTGCCGCAAAGGTAGGATTGTCTTGCAAGTCTGCTAGCGTATAGCCATGCACGTTGGCCGCGCCTTCATCTACTTCACGCTCAGGGTTGATAAACTGCTGATAGTTATTGCCCGTCAAACGACGCTCGACCAGTTCTACGCAGCCAATTTCGATAATTTTATGTCCTTGCTTGGGTTCCAAGCCTGTGGTTTCGGTGTCCAGCACCACATAGCGTGTTTGGTCAGCTTGCATTATTAAATCTGGTTGCTTAGTTCGCTCAGTTGCATCTCATCGATGGCCTCATTCGCCAGCTCATCCGCCCGTTCATTGCCAGCAATCCCCGCATGACCCTTCACCCAATGCCACTGCACGGTGTGCTTATCATTCAAGGCATCCAAGCGGTGCCACAGTTCAACGTTTTTAACCGGTTTCTTGGCTGCCGTTTTCCAGTCACGTGCACGCCAGCTTTCTAACCACTTAGTAATACCGTCTTTAACATAAACCGAATCCGTATATAAATCCACTTCGCATGGGCGCTTTAAAGCTGCCAAGGCCTCGATCGCTGCTAGCAATTCCATCTGGTTATTGGTGGTGTCGTGCTGCGCGCCTTTAAGCTCTTTCACTTTGTCACCATAAGCCAAACTTGCCCCCCAGCCCCCAACACCCGGGTTTCCGCGGCATGCGCCGTCGGTGTAAATCACCACTTTTTTCATCAGTTTTTCTTGATCTGCGCCGGAACTGGATTTAAAATTTTCAGCCAGTCACGCTTACTCTGTGCGCGGGTTTTAGCCATCTTACTGTAAATCTGTTTCTTTGCCACTAACACATATACCCCTCCACAAATGGGCCACCAGCGGTCTCCCGCGCCGTCTAAAAATGCCATATGCTTACGCATCTTCTCGCTTTGCACGGGCAACTTATAATCAAGCATCGAGGCCCCAAGCGGACTAAACCCTAGCAAGCTCAACCAATCTTGTACTTGCTTTAAGCCTAAAAAACGTGCGTTATACGGCGGTGTTTTGCCAAGTGACAAGCGTCTGCGGACGCCCCAAAAGCTAACAGGATTAAAGCCCGTCAACACTAACACTCCTTCCGGACTGATCACTTGACTAGCCTCGCGCAACGCTGCAACTGGGTCTTGGCAATAATCCAGTGTATGCATCATCATCAGCAAATCAATGCAATTTTCACCAAACGGTAATGCCTCAGGCACGGCCAGCACGTCACAACTGGGTGAAGGCTTACTGCACACATACAAACAATTTTCCACATTCAAACTTTGCGTGACCGCCAGCCACGGGGCGCCTATCTGCAGCGCAAACTTATAATAACTTTGCGGCACTAGTTTCGGCAATAAATCAGCCTCAGACTGCAACAAATTTTGCCCTAAGCCAGTGGCAAACCAATCAGGCAAACCAGCTTGGGCAACTTGCATTTCGTTGCAGTTAGCTGTAAGCCTCATCAGATTTTAAAAGCGAACGAACTGGCATTTGGCGGCCAAATTATATCCGCGCTATTTGTTGTGCTGCACATGCTCTCATTGTAGCATTACGCTCTTGCTTGAACCAACCCATGCCATGCCCTAGTCCATGACAATTTCAGCCACCAACCAACTTGCCATTGAATTGATTCGCTGCCCTTCGGTGACCCCATTGGACGAAGGCTGCCAAGAGCTCATTAAAGCACGGCTGGCCCCACTGGGCTTCGCCGCGGATGACCTACACCAAGCAGATGTTAAAAACTTATGGGCCACTCGGGGCGACAATGGCCCAATCATCGTGTTTGCTGGCCACACCGACGTAGTGCCCACCGGTCCCGTGGAACAGTGGCAACACCCGCCGTTTGCTGGTCACACGCAAGATGGCTATCTACACGGACGCGGGGCTGCTGACATGAAAGGCAGCATTGCCGCCATGGTCACCGCCACTGAACGCTTCATCACCAAGCACCCCAATCACTCAGGGCGCATTGGTTATTTAATCACCAGTGATGAAGAAGGCCCCGCCCTACACGGCACTAAAGCAGTGATGGAAAAACTGGCACAACGCGATGAGACGATCGATTATTGCATCGTCGGCGAACCCACTTCAAGTAACAGTTTGGGCGATACCATCAAAGTCGGTCGTCGTGGCTCGATCAACTGCGTGCTAACAATAATAGGCCAACAAGGGCATATTGCCTACCCGCAATTAGCCGACAACGCCATCCACCGCGCCTTGGCGGTGTTAGAAGAAATTAAAAACACCGAGTGGGATGCGGGTAACAAGCAGTTTCCACCCACCAACCTGCAGTTTTCCAATGTGCATGCCGGCACAGGCGTCACCAATGTGATTCCGGGTGCATTAGCAGCCACTTTTAACTTACGCTTTTCACCCGAGATCACTGACACCCAGATACGCGAACGCGTGGAAGCCATTGTGGCCAAACATAAGGTGCAAGCCAAATTTGAATGGACCTTGTCCGGCCAGCCATTTCAAACGCAATACGCCGACTTAGTGCAAGCAGTGGAAAAAGCGATTGAAAAGCATACGGATAAAAAACCAGAGCTGTCTACTTCAGGCGGCACTTCAGACGGCCGTTTTATTGCCCCTTCTGGTGCACAAGTGATTGAGCTGGGGCCCATTAATGCCACTATTCATCAAGTAGATGAAAAAATTTCGATGGCGGATTTAGATCAACTCTCTGAGATTTATGAATCAGTGCTAGAAAACTTGCTGCTAAATTAAGTAACAAGTACCTAAGCCCTTACCACCCCGCGCTTTTTTAAGCTGCCACAACTTGCCATAGTAAGCCAACGTCTCCAGCAGCTTGTATAGACACAAACCTTATGTAGTGCTGCCACTGAAACAGCGCTGTGTATGGCATTGCGAGCGCACCATATCTGCATCCATTACACTGTCAATTAACACATGCCCAAAGCAGCCGATAAAGGCGTGATGAGTGACTAACCATTCTGCCCACGCTGACGCAGCACATGGTCCATCAGCACAATCGCCGTCATTGCTTCCACAATCGGCACGGCACGGATACCCACGCAAGGGTCATGGCGGCCTTTGGTCACCACTTTTACTTCATCGCCATTTACATCAACCGACTTGCCTGCTGTCGTGATACTGGAAGTGGGTTTAAACGCTACGCGAGCGATCAAATCTTGCCCGCTAGAAATACCACCCAACACACCGCCTGCATTATTCGTCAAAAAACCTTTTTTGGTGATTTCATCGCGATGCTGTGTGCCCGTTTGCGCAATGCAGGCAAAGCCTGCGCCAATCTCCACTCCTTTTGCAGCATTAATACTCATCAATGCATGAGCAATGTCAGCATCCAGCCGGTCAAACACAGGCTCACCTAAGCCTGCTGGCAAATTATTTGCCTGCACCTCCAAGCCAGCACCCACCGAATTACCATCGCGACGCAAACGCTTGATTTCAGCTTCCAATGGTTCAACTGCTGAACTATCAGCACAAAAAAAAGGGTTTTTCTGCACTTCGTCCCAACTCTTAAACGGAACAGTCAAATCACCCATTTGATATAGATAGGCACGCACTTGGCTACCAAACTGCTCAAATAAGTATTTCTTTGCAATTGCACCCGCTGCCACCCGCATCGCGGTTTCACGTGCTGATGAACGCCCGCCGCCGCGATAATCACGCACGCCATATTTAGCCTGATAGGTTAAATCTGCATGGCCTGGCCGAAACTGATCTTTAATGTTTGAGTAATCCCTTGACCTCTGGTCTTCGTTACGGATGAGTAAGCCAATCGGCGTACCAGTGGTCTGTCCTTCAAACACGCCCGATAAAATCTCAACAGTGTCGTTTTCTTTGCGCTGCGTGGTGAATTTAGACTGCCCTGGTTTACGTCGGTCTAGCTCAGGTTGCAAGTCCGCTTCGCTCAGCGCCATGCCAGGCGGGCAGCCATCCACAATTGCACCTAAAGCCAAGCCATGGCTTTCACCAAAAGTGGTAACAGTAAAACTTTGTCCTATGGTATTTCCTGGCACAGTTCTCTATTAATTAAGGTCAATATTTAGATTGTATATTGTGCGGCACGCTGAAGGCAGTGTTTTCTGCGACTTGTTTATCCAAAAAACTAACTACGCAAAGCCTCGATGCCCTGCACATACCCTTTACGCAGCAACATTACATGCCAACGACGCCCGCCCAATTGCTGCCACAAGTACGCCGCACGCACTCCCGCAAACAAAGCCGTACGCAAACGTGCCACGTTATCTTCATTCGATAGCTTACCCTTCGCTCCATTGACCATAATGCGCGGTGGTAACTGACTAAGGGTTTTTTGGTACAAGCTACCCAGCTCTGCATACAAGTCTCGCAATTCATCGCTATCGTACTCACCTTCATCATCGCTCTGCAAAGCACGGCTATGCATAATGTTGATCTCTTGCAATTGCTGGCCAATGATACCCTGGGTATTGTTAGCACGGCTTAAGCGTGTGGCTAGTTGATCCATCGCCATCATATAGCCCATCTGAGTTTTTGCGCGAGAATTAGACTGCCCACCTAGCAGCATCCGTAAATTGTTTAGACCTAATTGCAAATCGCCAGCGCCGCCAAACACAGCTAAGGTGTCGTCCGCTTCAATGTTAAGCACACTACGAGCCGAGGCAACTAAAGCCGCTTGGTCAATACTTGGATCCTCAGCAATTTGCACAACCAAACTAGCTGCTTGGCACACCCCCGCCAATGCGAGCACTTTGTCTTTAGTGACATTAAAACTCATGTTTCTATCTTTTACCCAATCTAGCCTTGCTGTTTCAAAATACGTTGATAAAACTGCACCTCTTTATTTAGGGCATCAATGCGGTTCGCTGCTTGCCGAAAACCATGACCCTCACCTGCATATTCTACATATTCGTGGTCAATGCCGCGACGTTTTAACACTTGCACCACTTCGTGGGACACCGCAGGTGGCACCACTTTATCGTCCAAGCCCTGAAATAAGATCACAGGGCTGCTAATTTGGTCCATCTCAAAAATCGGCGAGCGGCTGATGTAAGCGCTGCCCTTTTTGCGTGCTGTTTCAGGGGTAAATACCTCGTCAATGAGGCGGTCAGTGTAGTGCGACTCAAACTTATGAGTGATTTCGGACAAAGTGATCAAATTACCAATGCCATAATAACACGCACCTGCGCAAAACAAATCACCATAGCGTGTCAACGCACGCAGCACGGCATAGCCTCCAGCACTGCCGCCGCGAATACACACTTTATTGGCGTCGACTAAATCAATACCAACAAAATAGGCTATCGCATCACGAATATCACTGGCATCAATCTCACCCCACCCACCTAACAAGCTTTGCCGGTACGCACGGCCTTGGCCGGTGCTGCCGCGGTGGTTTACATCAATCACAGCGAAGCCTAAACCAGTAAAATATTGCACTAATAACGACAAACTGCGTGTGGCGCGGCTAGTGGGGCCACCGTGCACCATGACGATAGCCGGTGCTGGTCCAAACTCGCCCTCCACTACTGGATTTTTTGGTGGATAAAAATTGGCAAAAGCCTGCGCACCATCTTGGGTAGGATAAGCATGCATCTCGCCTAGTGATATCGCCGCCTGCGACAACAAATCAGGTACCGCATGCAGCACGCTTGCATGATTATTTTGAGTCAAGTTAACTTGCACTACTGCAGGCTCTTGATCTGCATAATACGCCACAGCACACACTATGCTAGTTTGCTGCGGCATCTGACTCAGCTGCACCAAGCTTGCACAAACTGGTAATACGCTTTTCACCACACCGCCTTGTAGCGGCACTTGTACTAACTCATCTCCTGCTTCACTGGTGCGAACGGCAATCAAATGCTGCGCATCCACTTGCAACCAACGGCGCTGTCCAAACACCCAGTGTGCTTCACCATACTCTGCTTCATCGGTCGTTAGTGGTTCCACTTGCGGCTGACTATCAGCCTCATCAAAAGTACAACGGTATAAATTCCAATAACCATCAGCTGTTTGCCCAAGCACATCGGCAACCTGGTCGCTGTCTTTGGCATACACCAAACTGCCGTCGCCCAAAAAATTCAACTGACATAATGCACTATTACCATCACTGCCATCAAGGCAGCGCGTCGCTTCTACTATCATAGTAGCTGCATCAATATTTAGGTCAGCAATATGCAGCTCGGTAGCATCCCACGGCATGTTCGGATGCTGCCATTGCAGCCACGCAATTTGTTTGCCATTGGCAGATATGCAGGGGCAAGCATAAAAATCAGCACCACTAACAACAGTCTGCACTTGGCCTATTTCTTGCAAATTCGCCGTAAGCTTGATCAAACTGAGGCAGTTTTCATTCTCCTGCCCTTCGCGACTGCGTTCTTGCACAGCAAGCAAACAGTTAATTGCTGGATTTACGCTTAAATCCGCAAAGCCAACATGGCCTTCGCCACCGTTTGCCAATAACTGCACATCAGATAATTCATTTTGTTGCAGCTGCGCGGGCGTCGGCAATCGTTGATAATACAAACTGCCGTCATGGCTATTATTGAAATACAGTACATCATCAAATACGCAAAACGCCTTACCGCCGTATTCATGCACAGCGGTGCGCACTTGATAGGCTGCTGGAGTCACTACCACTGTAGCACCATCAAATAACGTGCAAATGGCCATTCGCCCTTTATCGTCACTTAAGGATTCCAGCCAAAATAATTGGCCATGACTACTATAAAACGGATAAGCTGGTGCGCCCTGACGCGCGAAGATGGCGTCGATCTGTAGCTGGCTGGGCCAATGTCCTTGCTCGGGCATCTACGAAGCGCTGCTTAAACTAAGTGAAATAAGAAATAAAACTGCGGAGTAACATATATTGACTGCGACTAAAGCAGCCTCGCCAAAAGATCAGCGAGGCCGTCCAAGTCAAGCATAATAAAGGCCCTTAGCCTTTCAGTACCGACTGCATTAGCTCGCCAATGTCTGCTGGGTTTTCAGTTACGTGTACACCGGCGTTTTGTAAGGCTTTGATCTTCTCAGCCGCCGTACCTTTACCACCTGAAATAATCGCACCCGCGTGCCCCATACGCTTACCTGGAGGGGCAGTCACACCAGCAATAAAGCCCACTACTGGCTTGGTCATATTTTGTGCGATCCAATCGGCACACTCTTCTTCATCCGTGCCACCAATTTCACCACACAACACCACACCATCAGTGTCGGGATCTTCATTAAATAACTTCACCACATCTAAGTGCTTCAAACCATTGACGGGGTCACCACCAATGCCCACGCAAGTTGATTGACCTAAGCCTAGCTGAGTCAGTTGATGCACCACTTCATAAGTCAACGTTCCCGAACGTGACACCACGCCAATCTTGCCTTTTTTATGAATATAACCGGGCATGATGCCAATTTTGATCTCATCAGGCGTAATCACACCAGGGCAGTTAGGCCCAATCAAAGTAGTATTGGTCTCACGCAGACGGTGGCTGGTGGCAATCATGTCACGCACCGGAATTCCCTCAGTAATGCAAATCACCAGCTCCATCTCGGCTTCCACCGCCTCGTCAATCGCAGCAGCGGCATACGGCGGCGGCACATAAATCACCGACACATTACAGCCCGTCTCTTTGCGCGCTTCGGCCACAGTGTTGTACACCGGCACGTCTTCCACCATCTCACCACCTTTACCGGGTGTTACACCCGCCACAAAGGCTTGGTCACCAAAGGCATATTCGATGCAATGCTTAGTGTGAAAAGAACCCGTGTTACCCGTAATACCTTGGGTGACCACCTTGGAGTTTTTATCAATTAATATCGCCATGTTATTTCACCGCTGCCACTGCTTTTTGGGCAGCGTCAGACATCGTAGTTGCAACTGTTAAAGCAATACCTGACTCTTCAAGAATCTGGCGACCTTTCTTCACGTTAGTACCTTCAAGGCGCACAATCAGCGGAATCGACAAACCTACTTCTTTGGCTGCCTGTACTAAGCCTTCGGCAATCACATCGCAACGCATAATACCGCCAAAAATATTGACCATAATCGCCTTTACTTGCGAGCTAGACAGCATAATTTTAAATGCGCCTGTCACCTGCTCAGCCGTTGCGCCGCCGCCCACATCAAGAAAGTTAGCTGGCTCACTACCATAAAGCTTGATGATGTCCATAGTAGCCATCGCCAAGCCTGCACCGTTTACTAAACAACCAATGCTGCCATCCAATGCAATGTAGCTTAAACCATACTTAGAAGCCTCAATCTCATTAGGGTCTTCTTCATCGGTGTCACGTAATTCAGGCCAGTTAGGGTGACGAAAATCAGCGTTCTCATCAAAGTTCATCTTGCCATCCAACGCAATTACGTCGCCGTCGCCCGTTACAATCAAAGGATTTACTTCCAGTAAGGAAGCATCTTCACCTTGAAAGCACTCATATAAATTCATCATGAAATCCGCGCCCTGCTCCAACGAGGCCTTCGGGATACCAATGTTCTCACTAAGCTGCAAAGCCTCATCGCGGGTCAAGCCAATATCTGGCTGCACAAACACCTTATGAATTTTCTCAGGCGTGGCTTCCGCCACTTCTTCAATTTCAGTTCCACCTTCGGAGCTGGCCATCAAGGTCACACGACGGCGTGAGCGGTCTACTACCGCACCGACGTACAACTCTTGAGCAATGTCTGCGCCCGACTCAATGTAAAGGCGACGCACTTCTTGGCCTTCAGGGCCTGTCTGCGGGGTTACCAGTACTTTACCTAAAATTTCGGTAGCATATTCTTTCAGCTCATCACGGTTACGTGCTAGCTTCACGCCACCCGCCTTGCCGCGCCCACCCGCATGGATCTGCGCTTTAACCACCCAAAAATCACCGCCTAAGGTGTCAGCCGCTTGCATCGCTTCATCAACGCTGAAGCAGGGCACACCCTTAGGAGTACGAATGCCGTATTCACGCAAACGCGCTTTAGCTTGATACTCATGAATTTTCATTTAAGAATCGTGTTTTTCAAAGAAGCGCTATATTGGAACACAGCGACTGCTTTTTTTCCACATTTGGACCAAAAAAGAACCTCAAATAAATTGTACTCAGAATACATCTCGCAAAAATGCCTTAAAACCCACTTAGACCATGCACATGTCTACTTTGCTCAAGCCATGAAAAACTAAAAAAGGCTGGCCCAAAATTGGCCAGCCCATTCTTCTCTTATGTTGCTCGCCGCTTGCCAAGCCAACACCAATGAAGATTTAAGTTTTTTGCATCAAGAAATGAAACTCTCCATCTTTTTCATCTGCAGCTTGCAGTTCGTTACCCGTTTGTGAAGCAAAAGCTTCGAAATCTTTGACTGAGCCTGGGTCAGTAGAAACAATTTTCAGCACTTCACCGGTCGCCATGCCATTGAGCGCTTTTTTAGCGCGCAAAATGGGCAAAGGGCAGTTCAAGCCACGCGCATCGAGTTCTTGGTCAAAATCAGCCATGTGTGTTCTCCTAAAAATATACTTAAGCTTTTATTCACTGCTGAACGCTACAATAGTCATCAACACTGTGCATCAAGTCATTGATGCATGAAACAAGCTAAACTGAGGTTAATCGTACTGGTCAATCAAAATGGGAAATAATTCTAAACTAATCTTAGCCTAAGCGTTTAAAATGTTAAAGCCCATACAATGCAAATACCAGATAAACTAGCCTTAGCCATTGAAGCAAAGCAAACTTGGGCTAAGGCGTCCATCAAACAACTAAGCAAGCCAAACACTCTGTTTTCGCTCATCACCACTTTCTCTTTGTAATGTATCACGCGTCAAATAAAATAATACTCTCCTTTAGTCATATAAAGCCAAAGCATCTAATTCAAACCCGTTTGATACACGCAACGACTGTGATCAGTCTAAGCATATGTATTAGCTTAGGTGGCATGACTGAAAGCTCAGTCAATGCACAAGCACTACCCGAATTAAACGACAGCGCTAGCCAAGTGCTCAACGCTGAAGATGAAATCATTTTAGGTCGCAAGCTAATGCTCGATGCACGTAAGCGGCTTAGAATCATTAATGACCCTTTACTCCAAAACTACCTGCAAAGCCTAACCGACTTCTTGGCTACTAAAAGCGCACGCCCCCTCCCAGACATAAAAGTAAGTCTTGCACAAAACTCCAGCATCAATGCCTTCGCCGCACCTGGCGGGCAAATTGCTATCAACACAGGGCTGATCAGCGCCACGCAATCCGAAGGCGAATTTGCCTCGGTCATCGCCCATGAGATTAGCCATCACAGCCAACGTCATATTCCGCGCATGCTGGAAAACGCCGAGAAGATGTCCTTGCCTTCTACTGCAGCCTTAATTGGTGGCCTGCTGATTGGCGGACAAGCTGGTCTAGCCACCATCGCAACGGTGCGCGCAGCCGTTGTTTCTAATCAATTGGCTTACAGTCGCGGCTTTGAACAAGAGGCTGATGCTGCGGGCATGGCTTTGCTTGCACAAGCCGGTTATGACCCGGTTAGCATGCCCACTTTTTTTGGTCGCCTAGAGCGTCAGAGCCAGCTACAAGGCAGCGATGCTCCCGAGTTTTTACGCACTCACCCCTTGTCTAACAACCGCATTGCTGATGCCCAGGCTCGCGCTAAAACCTTGTCTAAAACAACAGCAAACCCCGCAAGATTCAGCGCTCTACTCGATTTTGATAGCGCCAAGGTGCGCTCGCATGCTTTATACGACGGACCACTTGATCCCATCGTCAATGAATTCGCTGACAAAGCAAAAAGCAACACAGCAGTGGACAACGATGACTACGGCTACGGCCTTGTCTTAACACGTGCCGGCAAGTACTCACAGGCACAACAAGTACTGCAGGACGCGCTGCAAAGCTTAAGCACCCAAATAGCCAACGCACAGTTTGTGAGCACACAGCAAAGTCGATTACAAAGCACCTTAACTTACGCACTGGCGGAGCTATATTACAAGCAAAGTCAATCGGACGACGCACTCAAGCAGTTACTAACGCTGCAGCAACAATGGGCCGACAACTATGCGGTCGAAATTGCCATCGCCAGAACCTTAAAGCAAGCAGGCAAGTTGGATGAGGTTTATCAAAAGGTGCGTAAAACTATGCGGCGCCACCCACAGCAGAGCGATTTAATCCTTTTATTGTCAGACATCGCAGGCGCACAAGGCAATTTTGCCGATGCAGCGCTTAACCGCGCACAATACTTATTCGACACGGCTAACTTTGAACAAGCGCTGTTCGTATTAGAGCCCTTTGTGAACGGCCCTAAAAGTAAATCTTCACCCTATCTATTATCACGCATGGAAGACTTAAAACGCCAAATCACGGCCAGCAAGCGTCGCTTTGACGCGCTTAATATCTAACCAAGATATCAAATAGGGCATAGCCATTTAAACATCAACTATTACTATCGGCATAGAACAACACCGTGACCTGCTTTAGATTTGCGCTGTCGTTTTAATTTGTATATGCTAGTCGCATTAAGTGGGGTTTTAGCGCTATTTGAATAGGCTTTTTCACCACAACCTAAATACTTATAAAGATAAATATTCACTATTGACTATTGGAGGAAAGCCATTATGGGCGCTAAACGCATCGCATCACTTTTTAGTACGGCACTTTTACTGTGCGCCAGCTTAAGCTTTTCAAATGCGGCCTTGGCAGAGAACCTACCGACTGACAAACAATGTAAAAAGGTTGAAAACCCCAGCGACGAACTCAAAGGTTGGTGTCTTGCAATTAACCGTAAAGAAGGTAACTGCTTGGCCTGTCATACCATCGTTACCGACCAATGGCCAGAAGGCTTTGGCGAAGGCGGTAACACAGGCCCACCGCTTGTAGCCATGCAGGCACGCTTTCCTGACCGCGACAAATTAACCGCACAGATTTATGATTCCACCACTAAAAACCCCAACAGTTTGATGCCGCCCTTTGGCGCGCATGGCATTTTGTCTGACGAGCAAATCGACAAAATCGTCACCTTTCTGATGACGCTATAACAAAGCAAGGAATCACTTAAAAACACCAACAGATTTTTTATGAGGTATAAGATGAAACGAAGACTTTTTCTTAAATCCAGCGTTGCAACCGGCACATTGACCGCTGCTGCAGGCTATGGCTTGTTACCCA
Organism: uncultured Gammaproteobacteria bacterium; assembly: GCA_938021685.1. GTDB lineage: Bacteria > Pseudomonadota > Gammaproteobacteria > Arenicellales > Poriferihabitantaceae > JAAELZ01. Next base: position 20,034 of record CALIFM010000079.1, read on the forward strand.
TCCAAACTGCTTCGGCCGCAAGCTACCCAAGTGATGCTTTTGCAGCAGAAGATGCCACATCGGGCGCCAGCACGGTACTCGGGATGGATGCTGCTAGCGCAACTGAAAGCGATGACATTAAGTTGAAAGCACCTGAAGTAGCTGAAAACGGCGCAGTAGTGCCTATCAAAATTAGCACTAACGGTGCCACTGAAATGATCGCAGTGGTGGTGGAAAAAAACCCTGCCCCTCTGGTAATGACTGCTAAATTTAGCGACGGCGCCAGTGGCGCACTGAGTGGGCGTATAAAAATGGGCCAAACATCGAATGTAATCGCCTATGCCAAAATGGGCGACAAGCTGGTGAAAGCTACGGCCGAGGTTAAAGTAACTGCAGGCGGCTGCGGCGGTTAGGCCGTCAAGTTAAGTCCGCTTCAATGACGTAAATAAACAAATTTAGAGTATCGACATGACAACTAAAATTAAAGTTAAAGCCAAAGACGTTGGTCACGACATTTTGGTGCTGGTAAAGCACCCCATGGAAACAGGGCTACGCACTGATGCAAAAACCGGCGAGGTGGTACCAGCGCATTACATCACCAATATGGCCTTTTCGGTTAATGGCACACAAGTGGCTGAAACCATGCTGAGCCAAGCGGTGTCAGCCAACCCCCTGACCACTATCAATTTAACTGACTTAAAGGCGGGCGATGTTGTGTCTGTTTCGTGGGAAGATAATACAGGCACCAGCGAATCGGCTGAAACCACTATCAAATAAGCCCTGATAAATTAGCCCTGGTCAGCGCGCCATCCCTAGGAGGAAATAAAATGAAAAAAATACTATCTGCATTGATCGCTGCTAGTCTGGCAGCCAGCATTGGCCTCGTGTCTGCTGCCCCCTCGGTTGAAGAGGTAAAAGCCGACATCACCGCTTTTCAAGACTACTTCAAAAAGAAGTTTCCGGATGTGGCCTTAGAAGACTACAAAGATGGCGTAAATGTATTGCCGCAATACGCCGAGCGCCGCGCCAATTGGGAAATGTTAATGGAATTCCCAGCCTATGAAGAATACGCTGAACAAGGCGTTGAAGAATGGAGCACTCCATTTGCCAATGGTAAAACCTTCAGCGATTGTTTCGAGGGCAAGCCTGCTGGCAACCAATACCCTTATGTGGACGATGAAGGCAATTTGCACACCATCGAAACCGACATTCGTGATTGCCTCGAAGCCAACGGCGAAGAAAAGATCAAAGGCAGCAGTCAAAAAATGGCACGCCTAACCGTCGCCTACAAAATGCAAGCCAACGGCCAGCCCGTCGATATCGACTACTCGTCTGAAACTATGCGTGAATATTACGAAAAAGGCCGTCAGTTTTACTGGGCCAAACGCGGCCAGCTTAACTTCTCATGCGCCGATTGCCATGTACTTAACGCTGGCAACCGAGTGCGCGGCGACGTACTCAGCGCAGCTTTAGGCCACGGCACGGGCTTTCCTGTGTACCGTAGCAAATGGGGCGCCAACAGCGGCAAAAAGCCCTTAGGCACGATTCACCGCCGCTATAGCGGCTGCAACAAGCAGGTGCGCGCCGCTAACTTCAAAGCACTCAGCGATGAGTACCTTGCGGTGGAAGTATACGAAACTATCATGAGCATGGGCGTACCGATTCAAGTACCTAGCCAACGGCAGTAAACCAAATAGAGTGCACAAATTGGGCATGGGTTAGATTAAAACCCAGGCCCAATTTTTATGGCTGTCGAGAAACTTGAACAATGCAAAATATGCCCCTAAAAGCAGCTTGGCTGCGCCAAACTATTTGCTTGCTCAGCACATTGAGCTTCATAAATACAGCACAAGCCTTAACCGTGCTAGAGCACAGTGACACCAAGGCGAACAAGCAAGGCAGTGGCATAACACTATATAGCTACAAGCAAAGTGGCGAGCCACTACAAGGACAAATACAAATAAAACACGGCAGCACCACTATCACCTGCACCTATCAGGCAGGACTGCGCAACGGCGAATGCGAGGAGCACAAAAAAGACGGCATCTTGACCAAGCGCGAGACCTTCACCCAAGGCCTACGCACCATCGAAACACGTTACCACCGTGATGGCAAGCAAGCCAAGAAACTCACCAGCTATGACGCTCAAACGGGTGAAAAACACGGGCCATACGCCGAATACAACGAGCAAGGCGTGGCTATGATCGAAGGTGAATACGCTGCCGGTGAGCGCACTGGTCGTTGGAGTCTGCGTAGTGATGACGGCCAATTGAGTGAGCAAGCCAGCTTTAAAGACGGCAAAAAGCACGGCGCGCATTTAGAGTACAACAACAAAGGTCAACTCAAATACGAAAACCACTATGCTGAAGGCGAACTGCACGGCGCGTACGCTTATTACGACGGCCAAGGCAGCGGCGATCAAATGGCACTACGCGAACAAGGCCATTTCCAGCAAGGCCAAAAGCACCAAACATGGACACGCTACGGCGACAACGGCGCAATACAAAGCGAAAACGATTACGAAACAGGAGTCCTACTAGAAGCCCGCCGCTACCACGACAACGGTGAATTATTTGAACGCCAACAGAGCAACCGCGAAGGCCAGTTGCTGCTAATCGAAACTCACTATACCAACGGCCAATTACAAGAACGCAGAAACTTCACCTACGCAAATGACCAACGCAATGAGCAACGCGAAAGTTGGAACAAGGACGGTAGCAAACAGGAATAATGCAATAAGCGCAAAGCTACCCTTTACTTTAATTCGCTTTTGACTATGAAGATCATTAATTGTAAAGCATCTATTGACCCATGCTTGACCTACACAGCTTATAAATATACTGTTAGTGATTAACCTACCACGAGCAAAGGAGGCATAGTATGCCAAAACTACAAAAAAATAAGTTAAATATATCCGATGATATAGCCAGTGAAACTGCAGCATCAAGCAACACTAACCGTCGATCTTTACTTAAATCAGTAGCATGGTCCACACCACTAGTAATGGTGGTAGGCTTACCAATACATGCACAGGCTACCACTACAGCTTTATGCCCCATATTGCCCGGTCTTTATTGCGGCTTGCATGAAAGCAACAGGTTCACCGTGCCATACACCATTGACGTGATGGCTGATGGTACGATCAATGTAGATGTAGATAGCGGAGTACTCACTGGATCGGGTAATGTGCCTAGTCCCGGCGGCGGCACGGTGGAAATCAAAACCGGCCTCGGTTTAATTATTTTTGATGTCACCGTTGGCTGCGAGCAAAGTATTGTTGCTACAAGCACTTACACCATTGACGGCATACGCACCAGCGAAACTGACACAAATACTCTTGGGCTTTGCCCCCCTTAAGGCTAAACTATTGGTATTCCTACTTTGACACTAGAGGCGTCTTTCTTAAGGCCCATACCAAAGCATAGCTCCACCTCAATATTCAACTCTCCTTCTTGCTCAATGCACGATTGCAAAGTGTCATGCACGGCTTGCCGCACCCCTTTCGGGGTTAAGCCATTACGACGTTCAGGATGCACATTGCTGCCATCAAGTTCGCGGGCATCAGCTAAGCACTTTTCTACACTGGTGTATTGCAAGTTCACAACCTCAGACTCGACCACCACATTAGCCAAGCCTTGGCCCGCAGCATAATCACCTATCTGCGCTAAATCATAAAAGGCATTAAAGTGCGGGCAAGTATCCACAGCCTGCAAGCATTCCTGCAACTGCAAAGCCGTCTTTGATCCAAAAAATGAAAATACTAAATGCCCATTAGGTTCCAACTTCTCAATCAAGGGCGGCAGCACCGCCTCAGGGGTTAGCCAATCCAGCATATGGCTGCTAGCAATATGGCTGTAATGTTGCTCAGCAATCTGCTGCGGCCAATCATCTTTGGTCGTCACTGCCTGCATGGTTTTCTGGTCAATGTCATAAAAGTGCTGACCCAATGATGTATAAAGCACATTGGTACGCACCCCCGCTAGAAGCAAACGACGCTCAGCATCAGGCAACACACTGTCATCCACTTGCGGCACAAAAGATAACAAGCGCTCGCTTAAGGCTTGCTCACTGTGCGCACTCAAAAAATCGCCTGCCAGTTCACCGCCTTGGCGTTGGCGCACGCGCTCAAGCCGTGTAAGATAAAGTGAAGCAGGATTAACCATCATAATATGTGCACAAATGGCAAAGGCTGAACAATAAAGTGATCAATTTTAAACTAAAGCCCGCTGCCATTATTGCTCTTCGCTATTTGTTTCCAACACAGTGTGCCCTATGCAAGCAATATTGCGAAAAAACGTTGTGCCATAACTGCTTCACTAACCAACTAAGCCCTAACACCTATTGCTGTGAGCGCTGCGCCAACCCACTTGCCCCGCTGTTGCATAGCGCTAAACCCAGCTCCCGGGCTCGCTTATGCGGCCAATGCATAAGCAAACCGCCACCTTACATAAACTGCATCGCGCCCTATATATATGAAAATGGCATTCGTGAGCTGACTCATCAGCTCAAATTTTCAGCTAACTTCACCTTGGCACAATTATTTGCGCACCTGCTACAAACCCCCATTAACGACTACATCAAGCAACGCGGCCCATTGGATACAATTGTGCCCATACCATTGCATCCATCACGACTGCGCGAACGTGGCTATAACCAAACCCAACAATTGGCAAAAGCCTTAGCCAAACAACATGAGCTTACCATCATCAATAGTTTAAGCCGTGTTAAGGCAACGACAACCCAAGTGAAACTGTCAAAAAAGCAGCGCCAGCAAAATCTACATAAAGCATTTAGTTGTAATCCAACCCTGCACCTATAACAAAGACCACACATCATACTACTAGACGACACCATTACTACTGGTGCCACCATGCAGCAAGCGGCTGCCACACTGCAGCGTGCGCTGCCAACAGCACGTATCACTGCTTGTGCCTTGTCACGGTCAAGCTTATTCGGCTAGGTTACCTTTTACTCTCGCATAAACCTTAAACGCGGCAGTGATCACTTTTAGTCCTACCTTAATGGCGTTTTTTTTGTTACCTTCCTACGGCACAAGTCGGTTTGGTAACTTACTGATACTTTCTTGGACAATACTAGATGGGCCAGATGGTTTTTAAAGTTGGGGTGACAGGCGGCATCGGTTCAGGCAAGTCTAGCGTAGCGGCTAAATTTGCCGAGCTTGACGTGCCCACCTTTAGCTCAGACGCTTTAGCCCGCGAGCTATGCCAACCAGACCAAGCGCCTTATAAGCAGATTGTGGCCCATTTTGGGCAAGATATTTTAAACACCGACCAAACCCTTAACCGCAGCGCTTTAGGCGACATCGTGTTTAATGACAACACACAACTAAAGCAACTTGAAGCTATCCTGCACCCTGCTATTTTTGAACTGATGCACTGCCGTGCTGATGTCTGCGACGCACCTTATTGCATACTAGACATTCCCTTATTGATCGGCACCGCAGAACAAAAGGCCGTGCAACGTATTCTAGTGGTACACACTGATCTTGCCATTCGCAAACAACGCATTGCTACACGCAATGGCTGGAGCGAAGAAAAAATTCAATCAGTGATTGATGCTCAGCGATCTGAAGCCGAACTGCTGGCTGCTGCTCATGATGTAATTGAAAATAACACTGCTCTGGATGATTTGAACGCGCCCGTAGCCACGCTACATAAACGCTATATAGAGCTAGCGAAAGCCTTTAATCAAACGACTAAAAGCAAACTCTAAAGATTTAGTTCGCAAGGCCCAACTGTTTCTCTGCTAAGTCCAACAAAGGAAAAGCAGCATCTAACAAATTCAGCTCACGCACCGCGCTGGGCTCCGCCCATAAAATAGTTTGCCCTTCCATGCCCATGGCCTTGCCTTGCCATTCGCGGCACAAAAAAGTGTGCAAGCGTACCTTAGCATGCTCATAATCGTGCTCTAAACAAGCTAAGTTTCCTAATACTCCAAGGATGATGCCCAACTCTTCTTGCAGCTCGCGCTCTAGGGCTTGTTCTGCGCTTTCACCTGTTTCTAATTTACCTCCAGGAAATTCCCAGTGCCCCGCACAATCTGTGCCTTCGCGGCGCTGCTGCACCAACAATTGCCCTTGCTGATTACACAAAACACCCACTGCCACCTCAACTCGCTTTGTCATGAGTAAAGGCTAATGAAAACTAACTACGGTAATCGGCATTAATATCGATATAACCGTGAGTTAAATCGCAGGTCCACACCGTCGCTTCACCTGCCCCAGCGCCGCCTAAATCAACATCAATCGTGATGTCCTGCCCAGCCAAATGCTGCGCCACCAAGGATTCATCGTAACCATCTACAAGGCCATCACCAGTCGCGATCAACACACTGCCCATGCTGATGGTTAACTTGTGCAGTACCACCGGCTCGTTAGTTTTGCCCACTGCCATTACAATACGGCCCCAGTTTGCATCTCCACCTGCAATAGCCGTCTTTACCAAGGGCGAATTGGCAATGCTTTTAGCCACCGCCTGCGCTGACTCATCGTTTTTAGCACCGCACACATGCACAGTAATGAATTTAGATGCACCCTCACCGTCGCGCACAATCTGCTGCGCCAAGTCACGCATCACTTCTTCAAGCGCTGCCGCAAAGGCGGCATAATCGGAGCCGACCGCCTCAATCATCGGCCCACTCAAGCACGTTGCGAACAGCAAGCAGGTATCACTGGTTGAGGTATCTGAATCCACCGTGATAGCATTGAAACTACGCTGCGTCACATCCAACAAACACGTTTGTAACAAAGCTTGTGACAACTTGGCATCGGTAAACACATAGGCAAGCATGGTCGCCATATTAGGCTCAATCATGCCCGAGCCTTTAGCCAACCCAGCAAAGTGAATAACCTCGCCGCCCAGCTCAATAATGGCCCTAGCCACTTTAGGATAGGTGTCTGTTGTCCCAATTGCATTGGCCAGCGCCAGCCAATCTTGTTGTTCACTTAAGTGCAGGTCTTGCGCAATCGCTTGCTCAAGGCAAGCCATATCAAGATACTCGCCAATTACCCCCGTGGAGGACACAAAAACTTGCTCTTTCTCTAAACCCGTGACCTTCTCAGCCAGCTTAGCTGCCATGCTGCGCACATCGTTTTTACCTTGGCACCCCGTGAACACATTGGCATTGCCCGCATTCACTACCATAGCACGGCCTGCACCATTACTTAGCACCTCGCGCGACCATAAAACGGGCGCTCCAGCCGTGCTCGATTGAGTAAACACACCCGCTGCTATAGTGCCGGCATCGCATACCACCGCAGATAAGTCGCCACGGCTTTTATATCGTTCACCGCTGGCAGTAGTGGCCATTCTCACGCCCTTGACTTGCGGCATAGTTGGCACTGTTTTCGGCGCCAAAGGCGATGTCTTTAACATCCGCTAAGCACCGCTGATGAAATAGAGGTATACCGTGCTAGACCAAGCTACCATGGCATTTTTTGTATTTTTTGCCCGAGCCGCAAGGACAAGGGTCATTACGGCCAATCTTGTTATTGTTATGCGCAGCATTCACACCAACGGGGCCTTTAGCAACACGTTTGGGCGCTGCCTTAGGTGCTGAAACACTTGATTGGCCTGCTTCACCACCAGCCACGCCATCCGGACCACTAGTTTGGGCCTTCTGCAACTGCATTTCTTGCTCCGCACGCTGTGCTTCTTCCATTTGGCGTACTTCTTCTTCGCTGCGTAACTGCACTTTAGATAGCAAACCCACCACTTCGCCTTTCACCACATCTAGCATGTTTTCAAATAAACTAAAGGCTTCACGCTTGTATTCTTGCTTAGGGTCTTTTTGCGCATAACCGCGTAAGCCTATCCCTTGGCGCAAATGGTCCATGTTTGACAAGTGGTCTTTCCAGTGCTCATCCAGCAATTGCAGCATCACCGTTTTTTCTAAATGGCGCATTGCCTCAGGGCCCGCTTGAGTCTCTTTAACGGCATAAGCATCTATGTAGGTTTGTTCAATCTTATCGCGCAGCGTTT
>CALIFM010000080.1 GCA_938021685.1 uncultured Gammaproteobacteria bacterium
TCACCCTGAGTGAGAACGGTATGTTGCTTTGTGAGCGTAATAAGCCGGCGGTACATCAAGAAACACGTGCACGCGAAGTGTATGATGTAACCGGTGCGGGCGACACTGTGATTGCGATGATGGCCTTAGGGGCAGCAGCCAAGCTATCGGCGGAAAAAACATTGGAGCTGGCCAACCACGCTGCTGGTGTGGTGGTCAATAAAATGGGTACGGCGACGGCTAATCAACAAGAAATAATGCAAAGCATACAGCGGGTTAAAGCATCATGATTGTGGTCACGGGTGGGGCAGGCTTCATCGGCTCCAATTTAGTAAAAGGATTTAATGACCAAGGCCGCACTGATATTTTGGTGGTGGATGAGCTAAGCCAAGCGAACAAGATCAAAAATTTAGCTGATTGCCGCTTTGCTGACTACATGGATAAGGACGAGTTTTTAAAAGCAGTGCAAACTGATAGTTTTGATGTGCCACTTGAAGCAATTTTTCATGAAGGCGCATGTTCTGACACCATGGCCACCGATGGTCGTTATGTGATGCAGAATAACTTCACTTATTCTAAAGCCCTGTATCAATTTTGTCAGCGTAATAAAGTGGCCTTTATATATGCTTCATCTGCTTCGGTTTACGGTGCAGGCGAAGTATTTGAGGAAACCCCTGAGTTTGAATGCCCTCTGAACGTTTATGCTTTTTCAAAATTAGCTTTCGACAACTACGTACGAGCCAACCCACCGAAAGGCTTCCAAGCCGTGGGCTTGCGTTATTTTAATGTGTATGGTGATCGCGAACAACACAAAGATGGTCGTGGGGCTTCTGTGGCATTTCACTTCTTTAATCAATATAAAGATCAAGGCCATATCAAGTTATTCACAGGTTCTGGTGGTTATGCTGATGGTGAGCAACGTCGTGATTTTGTTTCAGTTGAAGACGTGGTGAAGGTCAATCAGTTCTTGCTGGAAAACCCAAAGGTAAATGGGTTTTATAACGTAGGCACCGGCCGTAGTCGTAGTTTTAATGACATGGCAATGGCTACGCTTAATGCCTTGCATAAACTGGAAGGCAAGCAAGGTGTTTTGAGCTTAGAACAAGCCATATCGGATAACATGCTGCGCTATATTTCTATGCCTGAAGCTTTGCATGGTAAGTACCAAAGCTATACACAGGCCGACATCAGTGCCTTACAGAAAATTGGGTATGAGCAGCCGTTTTATGATGTTGAAGAAGGCGTCGCGCGCTATATAGAGCGCTTATGGCAGCAAACCGAGCGAGAAGAAGTAATTTAGTGTGCGTGATGAGTTCATAAAAAATTAAAGTTAAACTTGATTAAGGCTAAGAAAAAATTGAATAAGACTATTTTTGTAACGGGTGCAGCGGGATTTATTGGTTCCGCCGTGGCTCGTCATTTGCTAAATGATCATGGCGATGAAGTCGTGAATATTGATTGCCTCACTTATGCGGGTAATCAGGCCACGTTTGCAGATGAATCTGCTGATGCACGTTATCATTTCGAGCAAGTTGATATCACTGACAAAGCAGCAATTGATGCTTTGTTTGCCAAATACCAGCCACGGGCGATTATGCACTTGGCAGCTGAGTCACATGTTGACCGTTCGATAGATGGCCCGAAAGCCTTCATCGAAACCAATGTCATGGGGACTTATAATTTACTGGAAGCGGCCCGCGCCTATACGGCAGAGTTGAGTGAGATGGATGCACAGCAATTTCGCTTTCATCATGTTTCAACGGATGAAGTGTTTGGCAGTTTGGGTGATGACGGTTTGTTTACGGAGGAGTCTAAATATGAGCCCAGCTCACCGTATTCGGCTAGCAAGGCAGCGTCTGATCACTTAGTGCGAGCCTGGAATGAAACTTTTGGCTTGCCAGTGGTGTTGTCAAATTGTTCTAACAACTATGGGCCTTATCAATTTCCTGAAAAATTAATTCCTGTCATCATTGCTAAAGCGACCGCACAACAAGTGATTCCCGTTTATGGGTCGGGCCTCAATGTGCGTGATTGGCTGTATGTCGATGACCACGCGCGTGCACTGGTTCATATTATGAATAATGGAGAGGTTGGTCGCAGCTACAACGTGGGTGGTAACGAGGAGCGTACTAATATGGAAGTGGTACAGGCGGTATGTAATATTTTAGATGAAGTTGCACCAGCAAAGAGTGGTGAATCTTATTTAAGTTTGGTGGAACATGTGACTGATCGGCCTGGGCACGACCATCGTTATGCGATTGATGCGTCCAGAATTAAGGATGAGCTGGGCTGGGAGCCGCAAGAGAGTTTCGAATCAGGTATTAAGAAAACCATTGAGTGGTATTTAGCTAATCAAAACTGGGTGCAGGCTGTGCAGCAGGGCAGCTATGATGGTTCGCGTTTGGGGCAAGCTAAGCCGCAAAGCAGTGATGATGAGGCGGCGGCATGAGAGGTATTATCTTAGCGGGTGGTTCTGGCACGCGTTTGTACCCGATCACGCAAGGAGTATCGAAGCAGTTGATTCCCGTGTACGACAAGCCGATGATTTACTACCCCTTGTCGGTGTTGATGCTGGCTGGTATCAAGGACATCTTAATCATCTCTACGCCGGAAGACACACCGCGTTTTCATCGCTTGCTAGGTGATGGTGCAAAATGGGGCCTTAACTTATCGTATGCAGTGCAAGAATCGCCCGATGGTTTAGCGCAAGCTTTTATTATTGGTGCTGAATTTATCGGTAACCATAAAAGTGCCTTGGTGTTGGGCGATAATATTTTCTATGGTTCAAACTTATCTGAGAGTTTGCAGTCAGCCAGCCAATTAGATAAGGGCGCGCGCGTATTTGCTTATTCCGTGACTGACCCAGAGCGATACGGCGTGGTAGCTTTTGATGAAAAGGGCAAGGCTTATGACTTAGAAGAAAAGCCAGCTAAGCCTAAATCGCGTTATGCTGTTACCGGCCTATATTTTTACGATGAAACGGTGGTCGAGAGAGCTAAATCCTTAAAACCTTCGCCCCGCGGTGAGCTCGAAATCACAGACTTAAATCGTTTATATCTTGATGATGACAAGCTAAGCGTCGAGCTGTTAGGGCGGGGCACGGCATGGCTAGACACGGGCACATTTGATTCATTACTCGAAGCATCGAACTTTATTGCAACCATTGAAAAGCGACAAGGCCTGAAGGTGTCCTGCCCTGAAGAGATTGCATGGCGCATGGGTTACATTGATGATGAACAGCTGACAAAGTTAGCCACTGATTTGCAAAAGAACGATTACGGTCAGTACTTGTTTAGGTTGCTAGAAGAATAAGCGCACGCTGCGATGCAAGCCAACAAATACGCTGCGGGTTTTGCCGATATTTTTCGCCCATTAACGCAGAATTTAAATCTAGTTTTACAGCTCACTAAGCGTGGTATTTTAGGGCGTTATCGTGGCTCGGTGCTGGGTATGGCGTGGTCCTTGCTCACACCTTTACTGATGTTGGTGGTTTACACAGTCGTATTCAGTGTGGTGTTTCAAGCAAAGTGGGACCACCCGGGAGCGCAGAATGCTAACTTTGGCGTGATCCTTTTTTCTGGAATGATCGTGCACGCACTGTTTTCAGAGCCAATGGTGTTGTCTGCGCAAGCAGTGATTCAAAATGCGCAATACGTTAAAAAAGTGGTGTTTCCACTGCCAGTGTTGGGTTGGGTAACAGTGTTAGTAGCGAGCTTTCAAGCGTTGCTCAGCTTTATCATTTTGCTCATTTTTATGCTGTTTTCGGGTATGTCGCTACACTTAAGCTTGCTATGGACCCCAATAGTGATGTTGCCGCTTTGTATTTTGGCCTTAGGCGTGTCTTGGTTATTGTCATCAACCACGGTGTACATTCGTGATTTGGGCCAGTTGGTTGGCATTGCCGCGACTGTACTGCTGTTTATCAGTCCAGTGTTTTATCCGGTTGAGCGCTTGCCTGACTTATGGCAAAAACTGATCTATCTTAACCCCATTAGCTTTATTGTCGACCAAGTACGGCAGGTGGCGATTTATGGTGGTACACCTGATTGGCAAGGCTTAGGGCTTTATGCGCTGATCGCTTTGGCGATTGCTTGGCTGGGTTTGATCTGGTTTCAAAAGCTGCGCCCGGGGTTTGCTGATGTGCTCTGATAATGTGAATGAAGGTGCTGCTAATAATGCTGATGAAGAAATAGCCATTAGCGTTAAGGGATTATCAAAGAGCTATGCGCTGTATGAGCGACCATTAGCCCGTGTTGCCGACTTGTTATTACCTGGTGAAGCTAAACGGTTTAGACCTTTTTGGGCTTTAAAAGATATCAATTTTGATATTGTTAAAGGGCAAACTGTGGGCATTGTAGGGCGCAATGGCTCGGGCAAATCCACCTTATTAGAAATCATTTCTGACACCTTGCAAGCCACGGCAGGTGAGGTGACAGTGAATGGGCGTATCGCTGCATTGTTAGAGCTGGGTGCGGGCTTTAACCCTGAATTCACTGGACGTGAGAACGTGTTAATGAATGCTGCGATCATGGGTATTGAGCAAGATATCATCAAGGAGAAACTTTCAGAGATTGAAGAGTTCGCCAATATTGGTGAGCATATTAATCATCCTGTGAAGACCTATTCTAGTGGCATGTTTGTGCGTTTGGCTTTCGCCACTTCTATCCACATGGATCCAGAAATCTTGATTGTGGACGAAGCTTTGGCGGTAGGCGATATTCGCTTTCAACGTAAATGCTTTCGAGAGTTTGAAAAATTTAAGCGTAAGGGCAAAACCATTCTGTTTGTAACCCATGCGGTTGATTTGATTACTAGCTACTGCGACAGTGCTATTTTTCTGCACCAAGGTGAAATTCGGTCGCAAGGCGAGCCTAAAGAAGTGGTGTATGATTATTTGGATATGATGTTTGGGTCGAATGACGAACAAGCCCCATCGTCTAAAGTGATAGTAGATAAGAAAGTGGCTTCTGCCACGGGCGATGTATCTAGTAAAACTAAACGCAGTTTGGCGCAGCTAAATCAGAATCCTGAAATAGACGGCGCTAAGTTCAGGCGTAGTTATAGTTCTAATGAATACCGCTGGGGTGGGCAACAGGCACAAATTATTGATTATAAATTAGAATCGGACGGCGAATGCGATCCGGTGGTGTTTCAGCAGGGCGTGCAATTAGATGTGACCATGCAGGTGTATTTCCACCAGCCATTTGACCAACTTATTTATGGTATTACCATTAAAACACTCGATGGTGTGACGGTGTATGGAGCCAATACCCGCGAGCGTAAAATCGAGACAGCTCAGCAAACTGCAGGTAGCCAAGCAGAAATAAAATTTAGCATGAAGCTCAATTTGATACGTGGTGAGTATTTTGTATCACTGGGGGTGGCGCAGTTGCAAGACAGAGAAAATGATAATCTAGCTTTAGATCGCCGTTACGATTTATTCTCTATTGCGGTACATGGTGAAAGCCCCGACTTTGGCTTAGCCGACTTAGGCATGGCTTATTCGGAAAGTAAGACGCAGTGAAAGCACTTAAGGTTGCCTTAGTACAGCCGTTGCCCACAGAGCTTGAGGTTGGCCTTGGTAGTGTGCAATTATTACAGGGCAGCATCAGCTGGGCTGGAGAGCAAATTCAAAGTATTGAAGTTGTTGACGCGGGAGGGCAGC
>CALIFM010000081.1 GCA_938021685.1 uncultured Gammaproteobacteria bacterium
ATTGGCTAAATGCAGCATCAATGAGCGCGGCATCCCGGAGGCTATTGATGGCACTGAATTTACTCTAGAGGCCGATCTAATCGTCTCTGCTATTGGTCAAACCACCGATTTGATGGGCATTGAGCCGTATGCCAATGAGCGGGGCTTGATGGATGCTGATGCGGTATTTAGACATCCCGAGCACGAAGGGCATTTTGTAGTGGGTGACATTATTCGGCCACATTTACTAACCACAGCCATTGGCCAAGCCGCTAAGGCAGTGGACAGCATTGAAGCGTATTTGCAGCAGCAGACCATTGCAAAGCGGCCGAAAGTGGATGTGCATCATTTTGATTTGTTGGCCAAGCTTGAAGAAAGTGGTTTATCGCCAGAGGCTTATAACGGCGGAGACGAGCGTGGGACTGACAGCGAAGACTATGCGGTGCATAACTTTCATGACCGATCAAGTAGCGAAATTATTGGAGCCAATGAATTGTTTTTGGGTCACTTCAAGCCTGAGGCATTAAATCACCGTGAGCGCACGGGCCCTGATGAGTCAAAAGTGTTGGGTGATGCGGCGCCACTGCAAAAAGGCCTCGAGGAAGAGCAAGCTGTGGGCGAAGCAGGGCGTTGTATGAGCTGCGGAATGTGCTTTGAGTGCGACAATTGCGTAATCTTTTGCCCGCAAGATGCAGTATACCGCGTTAAAAAAGATGCTTCTACCACGGGACGCTATGTGGCGACTGATTATACTAAATGCATTGGTTGCCATATTTGTTCTGATGTATGCCCTACTGGGTATATTGATATGGCAATGGGGCAGTAAATGTTTGATTGGCGCATGCAACTCCAGCAGGCTTGGCCGATTGTTGGTTTGTTGTTGCTGTTCATAGGTAGCGTGTTTGCGCATGAAAAAGCTAATGAAGTAGAATTGTCAGCTAGCTCCAAGGCCGCTAAGCTGGAAGCCTGTGCTGCGCCTACCGAAGATATGCGCCGTAATCATATGGATTACTTATTCCACAAGCGCGATCAAACGATGTATAAGGGAATTCGAACAGCAGATTTTAGCTTGCGCGAGTGCATTGATTGCCATGTAAGTCGACCGGTTGCAGATGAATTTGTACCGATCAATGCCAAAGGTGAATTTTGTGAGTCGTGCCACGAAGAAGTGGGGCAGAAAATTGATTGTTTTAGCTGCCACCGCAGTACGCCCGATGAGCACTAAGTCTATCTCGCACTCTGCACAATTAGCCAAGCGGCGTTTGCTTAAAGCAGCCGTCACAGGAGGTGCCGCCTTATGGGCAGGGCAAGGTTATAAATTGTTTGCTGCGGCTAAGCCCGACGAGCAACCTGTAACGAGCGCTGTGCGCTGGGGTTTGTTGGTGAATGTCAGCCAATGCGGCGATGGCTGCGATGACTGTGTAACGGCCTGCCAAGCTGAGAACGGTTGGGGCAGTGGCTCTAGCGACGAGCAGCAATCTAATGCACTGCAAGTGGCGCAGTGGATGCGTAAATTAGATGTGCATAACCCGCTGGATGGAAGCACCTTCTCTTTGCCACTCATGTGCCAACACTGTGACAGTGCACCTTGTGTGGACGTCTGCCCAACGGGAGCATCATTCAAGCGTGCTGATGGTATCGTATTGGTGGATCGCCACACTTGCATTGGTTGCCGTTATTGTATGATGGCTTGTCCGTATAAAGCGCGTTCGTTCGTGCATGAACCCTTGTTTGATCAGCGCGCGCATCAGCCGCGTGGAAAGGGCTGCGTGGAGTCGTGCACCTTGTGTGCACATCGAGTGGATAAAGGCAAGCAGCCGGCCTGTGTAGAGGCCTGTCCACATGGTGCGATGGTTTTTGGTGATGTAAATGATCCCAATAGTGAAATTAGCCAGCAATTGGCGAAGGTTAGTAGCCGAGAGTTACGTAAAAACTTAGGATTGAATGCTGGGGTGCGTTATGCCGGTATTCCCGTTGTTTAGTATGAAGGGATTTACACAGCAGCGAATGGTTTATCAAGAGTTAAGCGATCATCATGGCGCTTATACCTTGGCAATGTTGATATGTGCAGCTTTGACTGTCGCTGGTGGGGTGGTGGCCTATTACATGCATCATCGTGGGCATGTGATCACTGGCATGGATAACCACATCGTTTGGGGTTTGCCTCATGTGGTGGCGGTATTTTTAATTGTATCGGCCTCGGGTGCTTTGAATGTGGCATCAATTAGCTCGGTATTTGGAAAGAACAACTATGCGCCTTGGGCGCGCCTATCTGTTTTACTAGCAGCGGCATTGTTGCTGGGTGGGTTAGCGATTATTTTGCTGGACTTAGGTCGGCCCGATCGTCTGATTGTAGCGCTGACACATTACAATTTTAAATCGGTTTTTACGTGGAATATTCTGCTGTATAGCGGCTTTATTGCAGTGTGCTTGTTGTATTTGATGGCGCTGCTTACCCCAAACTGGCAAACGCATAGTAGCAAAGCGGGCTGGCTGGCTTTTATCTGGCGCTTGTTACTGACCACAGGTACCGGCCTTATTTTTGGTGTGTTGCTGGCGCGTAACGCCTATTTTCCATGGTTGATTGTGCCTGCATTTATTGCTGCATCTTTGTCGTTCGGCTTAGCGCTATTTTTACTGGTGCTATTGTGGGTGCAGCGCAGCACTGCACGTGTGGTTCCAGTGACAGTCTTGTCGCGCTTAACACGTTTGAATGCCAAATTAGCGCTAATAGCCTTGGTGTCAGTGTTGCTGCATCATGGGGTGAATATGCTAGTGGAGGAAAACCGTAGCTTTGCTCGGTTGGTGTTGTGGCCGAATAGCTGGATTAGCGTATGGTTTTGGTTAGGGCAGGTGCTGGTCGGCACGGCGCTGCCATGCTGGTTGTTTTTGAAAAGCACAGCCAATGCGCGTAATACAACATTAGGTGCTATTACGATTGTGCTGGGCGGCTTGGCGATGATGGTGGTGCTTATTATTGGTGGGCAGGCGGTGCCAATGCCTGTGGTGGATGGTTTTTCTATAGTTAACAGCAGTTTTCAGGATGGTACGGTGCTGTCTTATTGGCCTAAATTGGCAGAGTGGTTGCTTAGTGTAGGTGGTGTCGGTTTGGTTCTATTTTTGGCTTTATTGGGAATGCGAGTGTTACCCATTTTGCCTCAAAGGATAAAACCAATGCCGAACGTGGTTAAAAGAAATGCCGATGTTGATGCAATCAGTAAAAGTTAAGTATTTATAAATGACTGTACTCAAAACGCCAGCACAACAAGGATTTTATATCAGTGCGGCACATAAATCGTCAGGCAAAACTTTACTTAGCATTGGGTTGGCTGCGGCGCTTAACGTGCGTGGCTTAAAGGTGCAGCCCTTTAAAAAAGGTCCGGATTACATTGATCCATTATGGCTTGGCCGCGCAGCGCAGCGGCCTTGTTATAACTTGGATTTTTATACCCAAAGCATTAGTCAAATTACCAATCTGTTTGCCAAGCAAACTAGTAATGCGCAGGTGGCACTAGTGGAAGGAAACAAAGGTTTGTATGACGGCATGGGTGTGGCAGGACAAGATTCGAATGCAGCTTTGGTGAAACTGTTAGGCCTGCCGGTGGTGTTGGTGATTGATTGTACGGGCATCACGCGTGGTATTGCGCCGCTATTGCTGGGTTACCAGCAGTTTGACCCAGAGGTGCGCTTCGCGGGCGTTATTCTTAATAAAGTTGCTGGAGAACGGCATGAGCAAAAGCTGCATGCTGCAGTGGTTGAGTATAGTGACTTAACGGTGTTGGGTGCGTTGCCAAAGTTGCCTTCTTTAGGCCTTGAAGAGCGCCATCTGGGTTTGGTGCCTAGTAATGAATATAGCGAAGCTGCGTGTCTTGTTAGTGCAGCACATCAAGCGGTTGAAGCCCATGTGGATATGGGCTTATTACTATCCAATAGCGATTTTGTAGGACCTGCCCAGTGTGATGAGAGTGATTCTGTGGCAGCATCTATCAATGTTAAGCAAGTGGCGCCAATTAAACTTGGAGTAGCCAAAGACAAGGTATTTGGTTTTCACTATCCTGATGATTTAGATGCCTTGAGGCATGAAGGCGTGCAGCTGCACTATTTCGATGCTTTACAAGACGAGGTATTGCCAGATGTGGATGCTTTATTTATTGGTGGCGGTTTTCCTGAGATGCATATGGGTGAATTGGCGGCCAATGTGTCTTTACAACAAGCAGTGCGTGACTTTATCGAAAGTAATGGAGCGGTTTACGCCGAATGCGGCGGTTTGATGTGGTTGAGCCGTAATATTAGTTATGGCGATGAGTCTAACCCCATGGTAGGAGCTTTGCCTATCGACATTGCGATGCACGATGCCCCGCAAGGCCGTGGTTATGCTCGTTTGCAAGTAACAGCTGACCATCCGTGGTTTGAGGGGCCGTTAAAGAGTGAGTTAGCCTGCCATGAATTTCATTATTCGACAATCAGTTCGGTTGTTGTTGATGCAAAATTAAAATGGGCTTATAAGGTGATTCGCGGGCAGGGCGCAGATGGCCAGTATGATGGCCTGGTATATCGAAATGTACTGGCAAACTATTGCCACTTACGCGCTTGTACTGATCCTAGCTGGGTAAGCGCTTTCGTTAGCTTTATTCAATCAAAAAAGGGGAGGCAACATGAAAATCACTGAAGCCGCGGCTAAGCAAATAGTGCATTCAGCCAAACAGTCCGATGCACTTAAAATGGGGCTACGCATTGCGGCACGGCGCATGCCGGATGGCGGCATTGACTACGCCATGGGTTTTGATGACAAGCAAGATGCCGACAGTACGTATAATAAGTTTGGCGCGCAAATTTTAATTGCGCCTACTTCGGCCGATTTGTTAGCGCGTGCTACTTTAGATTATGTGACGCTAGACAGCGGTGAGCGCGAGTTTGTGTTTTTGAACCCGCTGGACCCTAATTATTCACCGCCGAAACAACAGGATTAAACAGCGGCTATCCATTAAAATTTGGGCACAAAAAAGCCAGCCTTGTGGCTGGCTTTTAAGTATTGCTATGAAGTGTACTAAAGCATTAATTAAGCGTTTTCTTTGCGCTCTTTCACTTCTTTAATCACCGCTTCCGAGATGTTCTTTGGGCAAGGCTGGTAGTTCTCAAACTCCATTGAGAACTGGCCACGGCCTGAAGTCATGGTGCGTAGGTCGCCGATATAACCAAACATTTCACCGAGCGGTACCTCGGCTTTAATGCGCGCGCCATTGGGGTTAATCTCTTGAGACTTGATCATGCCGCGGCGACGGTTTAAGTCACCGATCACATCACCCACGTGATCTTCAGGTGTGAACACGTCCACTTTCATGATTGGTTCAATCAACTGTGGTCCTGCTTTCGGGATCGACTGGCGGTAACCACCTTTAGCCGCTGCTTCAAATGCCATAGGCGATGAATCGACTGCGTGGAAGGCGCCATCTTGCAGGGTCACTTTCACATCCAAGCATGGGAAGCCGGCCAATACGCCTTCTTCCATCATCATATCAAAACCTTTTTGCACTGAAGGCCAGTACTCGCGCGGTACGTTACCGCCGGTTACTTTGGATTCAAAAACAAAGCCACTGCCTGCCTCACCGGGTTCAACAATGTAATCGATACGGCCAAATTGCCCCGAACCACCCGTTTGCTTCTTATGGGTGTAGCTATCTTCAATTGTTTGGGTGATGGTTTCGCGGTAGGCCACTTGTGGCTTGCCTACTTCTACTTCCACGCCATGTGTGCGCTTTAGAATGTCGACTTTGATATCTAGGTGCAATTCGCCCATACCCTTAAGGATGGTTTCACCGCTGTCCTCATCCGTTTCAACGCGGAACGACGGGTCTTCAGCAATCATCTTGCCCAAGGCAACGCCTAACTTCTCAGAAGCACCTTTGTCTTTAGGCGCAACCGCCATCGAGATAACAGGGTCAGGGAATACCATTGGTTCTAACGTAGCAGGATGGTTAGGGTCACATAAAGTGTGGCCTGTTTGCACGTTCTTCATGCCTAGCACTGCGACGATGTCGCCTGCTTGCGCAGAATCAAGCTCCTCTCGAGACTCGGCATGCATCTCTACGATACGGCCGATACGTTCGGTTTTGCCCGTGAATGTGTTCAGCACGTTGGTGCCTTTAGCAAGTTTGCCCGAGTAAATACGAATAAAAGTCAGTGCGCCAAAACGGTCGTCCATAATTTTGAACGCCAATGCACGCAGCGGCTTATTGACATCAACAGTCGCCAGCTCGCCTGTTTCGTTACCTTCAAGGTCTACTTCAGGCTGAGGCTTAACTTCGGTTGGGCTAGGCAAATAATCGACTACGGCGTTCAACACCAGCTGAATACCTTTGTTCTTAAATGCTGAACCGCAATAAGTTGGGAAAAAGTCCAAGTTGATGGTGCCTTTGCGAATGCACTTCTTGAGCGTCTCGATGCTGGGCTCAGTACCGTCAAGGTAGGCTTCCATCGCGTCATCATCTTGCTCAAGCGCTGTTTCGATCAGCTTCTCGCGGTATTCTTCCACCTTGTCTACCATATCGGCAGGCACTTCTTCAATTTTGTAGTTCAGTGGGTCAGATGAATCATCCCACACCCATGCCTCGCGGCTGAGTAGATCAACCACGCCAACAAAATCGTCTTCGATGCCAATAGGCAGCACCATCACCAAAGGGTTCGCGCCTAGTACATTTTCAACTTGGTCGACCACGCGGTAGAAGTCTGCACCCATACGGTCTAGCTTATTCACTAGAATAATACGCGCCACTTCTGAGTCGTTGGCATAGCGCCAGTTAGTTTCTGATTGAGGCTCTACACCGCCTGAGCCGCAGAATACGCCTACGCCGCCGTCTAGCACTTTGAGTGAACGATATACTTCAATGGTGAAATCAACGTGGCCTGGGGTGTCGATGATGTTGAGGCGGTGGTCATCCCATTCGCAGCTGGTTGCAGCAGATTGAATTGTAATACCGCGCTCGCGTTCTTGGTCCATGAAGTCGGTAGTCGCTTCACCATCGTGCACTTCACCGATCTTGTGAATCTTGCCTGTCAGGCTTAGAATGCGTTCAGTGGTTGTGGTTTTACCCGCGTCTACGTGTGCGAATATGCCAATGTTTCGATAATGGGTTAGATCAGTCATTTTTCTGGTTCAGGCGAATAATTCAAAAATTAGTGCAGCAAAAATTTAGCGTGACAAAAAAGCCAACAACATGCCAATTAAAAACGTGTGAAAAAATGTGGCCTTTTAAGCGGGCCGCATGATACAACAAGTCGCGGTTGAAAGCACAAAAATATCGGGCCATTGGCGCAAGTTTCAAGTCTTTTTCAACGAATAAACAAGCTTTTGGCTTTTTCGAGTGTTTGTTGTGCCTATTTACGGCGCTAAAAGCTATTGGATGTATAAATTAATAACGACTTATTATGAGCGCCATTAAGCCTGATAACGAAGATAAAGAACTTAGCCATCGTCGAGTGTGGCAGTTAGCGGGGCCGATGATTTTATCTAATATCTCTGTGCCGCTAGTAGGGGCGGTAGACACGGCGGTAGTGGGGCATTTAGATGCGCCGCATTTCATCGGGGCGGTGGCTGTGGGCGCGCTTATCTTTAGCTTTTTGTATTGGGGTTTTGGCTTTTTGCGTATGGGTACCACGGGTTTTGTGGCGCAGGCCTATGGAGCAGACGATCAGCGCGAGATAAATTTATTGCTTTCGCGGGTGATGCTGCTGGCTTTGGCCATAGGCTTGCTGGTGGTATTATTTGGCCGCCCTGTGATTAGCCTTGCGCTTGCGTTGATTGATAGTACTGCGCAGGTGGAAGGCCTAGCGCGAGAATATGCATCAATTCGTATTTTTAGCGCACCCGCTACTTTATGCGTGTTTGCGTTGACTGGTGTGTTGATTGGTTTGCAGAATACCAAGGGCGCTTTGTATTTGCAGCTAGCATTGAATGGTTCAAATATCCTACTAGATTTGCTGTTTGTGCCTGTATTGCAGTGGGGCGTAGCGGGCGTGGCGTGGGCCACTTTGTTGTCAGAATACATTGCACTTGCAGTCGGTTGCTACCTGTTGCGTGACCTGATCAAGCAAGCACTAGGTCAGCTTTCTTGGGTGAGTATATTGGATGCGCATAGCTTAAAAAAGCTGATGGTTGCCAATGCAGATATCTTTGTGCGTACTTTATGCTTAGTGTTTGCCTTTGCTTATATAACTGCACAGGGCGCTAAGCTGGGCGTGCTGGTGCTGGCAGTGAATGCCATTTTGTTGCATTTGCAAAGCATGATGGCTTACGCTTTAGATGGCTTTGCCTTTGCTGCTGAAGCCTTAGCGGGGCAGGCTTTTGGTCGACGCAGCAAAAAATACTTTATGCGAGCGGTACGCATGACGGCCATTTGGGGCTTGATTAGTGCCTTGGTGGTGACTGTTATATATGCATTGTTTGGTAAGGCGATTATTGGGCTGTTTACTGACCAAGATGCCGTGCTTGAATTGGCAGCGGATTACCTGCCTTGGGTGGTGATATTGCCTTTGGCTTCGGTCGGTAGCTTTTTACTAGATGGCATTTTTATTGGTACCACTCAAACAGCGGCGATGCGCAATGCGATGCTGGTGTCCACCGCGCTGTTTTTATTAGCAACTTTACAGTTAGTGCCATTATGGGGTAATCATGGTTTATTACTAAGCCTATGCCTGTTTATGTTGCTGCGGGCGTTGAGCTTGGCGGTGTATTACCCGCGTATCTTACGGCAGTTAAATTAGCTAATAAATGCCTGCTTCGAGGCCTGCGGCCATTAATAAGCCCATTTGCTCGCATTCATCGACGAACGCTTCTTGGAATGGACCGTGTAGCACCGTGGTGTCTTGAATGGGCTTCCAGCGCAGACCGCTAATGATTTTCTCGATACCAACTTTGGTGCCCGTGCCATCTAATTCGGCCTTCACATAGATCAACACGGGTAAGCCTTGTTTACTTTCTAGGCAGGGGTAGTAGATGCGCTCGAAGAAATCTTTAATTAGGCCACTCATTGCGCCAAAACTTTCAGTGCTGCCGATGATAATGCCATCGGCCCATTGTACATCCTCAGCGTTTGCTTTAAGCGGGTCAAGTAAGCGCACATTAACGTCTGTAACCTGTGGGTTATTAGCACCTTTTTGTACTGCTTTGGCCAAGCGTGAAGTATTGGCAGAAGGCGTGTTGCAGACGATCAATAAATGAGGCATTTGGTGTACACTAAAGTGATTAAATTTACTTAGTGCCTATAAGTTTACTTGAAATGAGCATTTAACAAGCATTCTTAAATTATGTCGTCATTATCTAAAGCACCTGAACAAGCAAATGTGCAGCGTATCGCCATGTGGTCTGGCCCGCGTAATATCTCCACGGCGATGATGCGTGCTTGGGAAAACCGTGCTGACACCGTCGTCGTGGACGAACCATTATATGGGCAGTATTTGCATCATACGGGCATCGATCACCCTGGTAAGGATAAGGTTATTGCTGCGCAGGGCGAGGATTGGCAGCAAGGAGTGGAGCGTTGTTTGGCGGCACTGCCAGAAGGCAAGCAGGTGTTTTATCAAAAGCACATGACTATGCACTTATTACCGCATATCGATAAAGATTGGTTGAGCCAACTGCAGCATTGTTTTTTAATTCGTCATCCAGCCCAAGTGCTGGCTTCGTATAATGCCGTGCGTGATGAAGCCACTTTGGAGGATATTGGCTTTATCCAGCAGGTGGCTTTGTATGATTGGACCTATGAGCAAACTGGGGTTCAGTCACCTGTGATTGATACCGCGGATTTCTTGACTGCTCCTGCTGCTATGATGCCGAAAATTTGCTCAGCGTTAGAAGTGCAGTTTGATGCTAACATGTTGCAATGGCCGGCTGGGCCTCGAGACAGCGATGGAGTGTGGAGTCCGTACTGGTATGATTCGGTTAATCGTTCTACTGGCTTCGTGCCATATAAACCAAAAACGCCCAAGTTAACGCTCTCGCAGCAAGCAATTGTTGAGGCAGCCATGCCTTATTATGAAAAACTCTACCGAAACCGCATTCGATAATTTAATATTATTATAGCGTGCTTTAATTAAAGCTGAGATAATGTAAATGCTTGCTATGATGCTGTTTGTGGTTAATGCAACGGCGCGAATCTGCACAAAAAAACGAAAATAACATGAAAACGAATTGGGCTATTTTTATCTTATGTATGCTGACAATTTCATTGGCGGTGATGGTGCTAATGGTGTTGGGTATGGTGAACGCCAGTTTTCCTTTTATACATTTTAAATCACCGTTTGAATCGATCAATATAGGTTTGTTTGCCGTTGCCATGGCGGTTGTGTCATGGGTGGCTTCGCTGTTTTTATCATGGCCAACCAAGCGTTTTGTTGAAGATATTAAGGAGAATATCGACAAGCAGCAGTATGACCAACTTGATCTGCATCACTATGCAGTGCCAGCGGAGATAAAATCATTGGGTCATGCGATGAATCGTTTAACCGCAGACATGACCAGTGTGCAGATGATGTTAGAGCACAATGAAATTGAAACTGTGATGCAGACGGATTTGAATAAGAAAATCATCAGCGCCTTGCCTGATATGTATTTTTTCATCAATGAAAGTAGCACGATACTCAATTATAGCTCTAGCACCGACCCTAGCTTATATGTGCACTCTAAGCGCAAAATTGATTACAAAGGATTAGGTGAAGAGTTTTTGGGGAAAAAATTATTAGATATTTTGCCCAGTAAGCATGCTTCTTTGTTGTCGAAAAATATTGAGCGTTTATCAAACAGTAAGAAAAAAAGCGGTCCTGTACGTGACTGGGAATACGAGTTTTTGGTGGATGAGCAGCGAAAAATGTTTGAAGCCCGCTTGTGTAAAACCAACGATAGCAGCACTTTGTTGTTGGTGGTGCGGGACATTACTGAGAAAAAAGTCAGCGATGCCATAGATGTTCGCGAAGACAAAAAGAATACCATGGATAAGTTGCTTGCTAATGTGGCTGAGATGATGAATAAAATGCTGTCATCGATTACTGGCTATTCCAATAAGTTACAAACAGTGGTGGGAGATAACTCTGAAGCAGCGCAGTATGCCGATAAAATTAGTGCTGCAGGGGAGCAGGCCAAAGCGTTTAGTGATCGTTTGGCGGGTACTCCACGGCCATTGAGTATAAAAGAAGTTAGCTTG
>CALIFM010000082.1 GCA_938021685.1 uncultured Gammaproteobacteria bacterium
AGCACAAATTATTTTGCTGACAGACCAGTGGCGCTCGCCGATTGATAAGTATGCCAAGTATTGTTTCAGCAGTAACATCGAAGCCCCATCAGCGTGGGATTCGTCCATCGCAACGATGCTATTGCTTGAGTCATTCATTGCCAAGGTGCAAGAGCGCAACTGGCCCGAAACGAAAGAGCGCATTGAGCAAATTGAAGATATGTTTGACCGTACTAAATTTTTTAGAAAATTCAGCTAAACTTGCTGTTAGGGTTTAATGATCACGCACTAATAAAACACCATGACTACAACTTTTGATTATATCATTGTCGGTGCAGGTTCCGCTGGTTGCGTAGTGGCCAATCGCCTAAGTGCCAACCCTAAGACAAGTGTATGCTTGATAGAAGCCGGTGGCAGCGATAAAAGCCCGTTGGTAAAGATCCCTGCTGGGGGCTTCGTGTTGTATGGCAGCAAAAAATATGACTACACTTTCAAGGGTGCGCCGCAGAAGCATTTAGATAACCGTGTGATTACGGTTAATCGTGGTAAGGGCTTAGGTGGCTCCAGCTCCATCAACAGCATGGTGTACATTCGTGGTAATAAAAACGACTACGATACTTGGGCTAAAATGGGTTGTAAGGGCTGGGGTTATGATGACGTGTTGCCGGTGTTCAAGCAACTTGAAAACAATCAAGCAGGGCAAAGCGCCGAGTATCACGGCTTTGATGGTGAGCTGATGGTGAGCGAGCAGCAAGATGCCAATCAAGTAGCAGATGTGTTCGTGGCTGCTGGTTCGCATGCGGGCCTTCCTGAGAACAACGACTTTAATGCCGAGCAGCAATTGGGGCTGGGCATTTATCAAGTTAAGCAAAATAAGGGCCGTCGGATGAGCAGCTATACGGCCTTTGTTGAACCGGTTCGTAGTCGCGAAAATTTGACGGTACTGACCCACACCGAGGTGTTTTCAGTAGTACTAAAAGACGGCCAAGCGGTGGGTGTTAACATCGAGCAAGCCGGTCGTCGTAGTGTCTTGCATTGCAATAAAGAGGTCATCATCAGTGCCGGCACTATCGCTTCGCCGCGTATCTTGTTGGCTTCGGGCATTGGCGATAAAACTGAATTGAGTGCGCTCAATATCGACTGCCAGCACCACCTGCCCGGTGTGGGCCAGAACTTGCAAGACCATATCGACAGCATGGTAACGGTCCGTTCCAGTAGTAGCGACTCCATTGGTGTTTCGTGGGCCACCTTGTTGCAGCACGTGCTGCCCGCACCTTTAAAATACTGGTTGGGGCGCAAGGGCTGGTGGACGACTAATTACACTGAGGCAGGCGGCTTTGCCAAAACCAAATTTGCCTTGGCCGCTAAGGCCGGCAGCGTGGACAGCGATCCCGATGTGCAATTTCACTTTACTCCCTTGTTTCGCAGCCATCGTGGCAAGCGATTCGAGTTCGGCCACGGCTATTCGCTGTTCACCTGTGTGTTGCGTCCCAAAAGTATAGGTTCAGTAAAATTAGCAGATGACGGAACTCATAAAAACGTAGTCATCGACCACAATTTTTTTGCGAATGAGCAAGACCAGAGGTTGTTAGTAGAAGCGGTGCGTACCGCACGCAAAGTGCTGGCTTCGCCCGAATTCGATCACCTGCGCGGCGAAGAAATGGCGCCCGGTGAAAGCGTACAAACTGATGAAGAAATCTTGGCCTACCTGCGCGCTACCGCCAGCACCGTGTACCACCCTGTAGGCACTTGCAAGATGGGGGTAGACAAACAAGCGGTGGTTGCACCTGATAGCTTAAAAGTGCATGGCCTAGAAGGTTTGCGGGTCATCGATGCCTCGATCATGCCGAATATTATTAGTGGCAACACCTCGGCCCCAACCATGATGATTGGCGAGAAAGGCGCGCAGATGGTCCTTAATGATAGTTAGAGTTGGTCATTAGTTAGCCACTAGCCACTAATAAATACGCTATTGCAGCGAGTAAAAGGTAATCTCGCTACCTCCAGCCAGCTTGCCAGTGTTCGTGATCGTTTAGGCTGCGCCAATCAATGTCTTGCTCACGGCCATTAATCACCGCTTGCAGCACGCAGCGCGTCACCCGTTGTTGCTCGTCTATTTCCACTTTGCTCACCACAAAGTGCTTTTCTTTATTTACAACTGTAACGGCTGTCCATTTGCTATTAGGCAACTTTTTAGGGCTGATTGACGAAATTATATTGTTGTAAATTAGAGGCTAAAAAATAGTACAAGCTATGTTTAAAATATCATATTGTTGTTGTAAGTGTGAGGCGGTAGCTTATTGCTTAAACTCGATATGCTTAGCACCTTCCCATAATGTAGAAATTCCGATTTCCCGCAGCCTGTTTAGATCACTGGTGATGCTTGCAAAGTGATTGCCTGCTAAGGGCCCGGCTTTCGAGGCAAAGCTGACGCTGCCGTAAGCGATCAGAATTTCAGTTTCACTTTTACCTTTTGGATAATGAATGATCTGGCCGGGTGCAGGGTGCGAAGTGGCATCTTCCCACTCAACCGCAAGGTCAGCATCACCGAGTGGAATCCACATGCCTTCACCGCTCCACCGAACATGTACAACTTGGTTTTTAAATGGCAATTTTTGCTTAAAAAGCTCGCAGGTTTTAGGTGATTTTTCCTCTTCAAACACGGCATCGAACTCATGCCCGTCAATTTTAATAATCATATGTTTTGTTAGTGTTAGGCGTTACTCATTATTTATAGATCAAAACCATTGCTGTCGCACTATAACAGTTTTGATGTGGTGCTGTTTGTGTTGATAATGGTTTTCTATATTTTGCTAGTGTGTTAAAAGCGAATTAAGTTACCTCCACCCCGCTAGCCTGCCTAAACCCGCGCGGTAAAAACTTACCGCGTTTGGCACGAGCGCCGATATAGCCTTCAAAATCGCTGGGCTTTAATGTTAAATGCCGCTTGCCGCTAGCGACACGTAGCTTTTGCCCTTCTTGAAAAGCGCATACCGCCACCACAAATTCATCACCTGATTCTAGCTGCGCCTTAGGGATATTCATCAGTTTTACCCCTTTGCCGCGCGCTAGTTTCGGCAGCTCAAAGGCAGTGAAGATCAGCAAGCGGCCGGTGTTGCTCAGCACCGCCACCCAATCGTCCTCAAGGTCTTGCACAGGTTGTGGAGTGAGTACATTGGCACCTTCGGTTACTTTCAAGCTAGTTTTGCCCGCTTTATTGCGTGAGGTCAGGTCGCCGAGTTGCGCCACAAAGCCGTAACCTGCGCTGGTGGCGAGTAAATAATGTTGTTGTTCGGTGCCGAACAGCAAGCCCATAAAGCTCGCGCCCGCAGGCGGATTGAGCCTGCTTGACAGCGGCTCGCCCAAACTACGCGCTGAAGGTAGACTGTGCGCCGCCACGTTGTAGGCGCGGCCAGTCGAGTCGAGCACCACCAATTGGTCGTTAGACTTGCCCTTGGATGCTTGTAAAAAGCTATCGCCCGATTTAAAGGCCAATTTTTCTGGTTCAATTTCATGGCCCTTGCCTGCGCGAATCCAGCCCTTTTCAGACACTACCACGGTGATCGCTTCAGCAGTAACCAGTTGGGTTTCGTCCAGCGCTTTGGCCGCTTCGCGTTCAACGATTGGCGAGCGGCGATCGTCACCAAATTCTTCGGCATCGCTCAATAACTCTTCTTTAACTAGCGCCTTAAGTTGATCGCCTGAACCTAAAATACCTTCTAGTTCTTTTTTCTCCAATGCCAAGGCTTCGAGCTCTTCACGAATCTTGATCTCTTCGAGCTTGGCAATTTGGCGTAAGCGCAGCTCTAAAATGGCTTCGGCTTGTAGCTCGCTGATGCCAAAGGCTTCCATCAAGGCGGGCTTTGGATGATCACTGGTGCGAATAATGCGGATCACCTCATCAATGTTCAAGAAGGCGACTAGCAGGCCTTCCAGCACGTGCAGACGTTCGTTGACTTTATCTAGACGATGATTAAGGCGGCGACGCACGGTGCTTAAACGAAAATCTAGCCACTCACTTAGCACTTCCTTAAGATTGAACACACGCGGCGCACCGCTGAGGTCAATCATATTCATGTTCACTCGATAGCTTTTTTCTAAGTCCGAAGTAGCAAAAAGATGGCCCATTAGTTCATCGGCATCGACGCGATTTGAACGCGGCTCGATCACAAGTCGGGTAGGGTTTTCTTGGTCAGACTCATCGCGCAAATCAGCCACCAGTGGCAGCTTTTTGGCTGCCATCTGCGCAGCGATTTGCGTCAGAATTTTGTCGCCTGAGGCTTGATACGGTAAGGCGGTAATCACGATGTCGTTGCCTTCTTTGCGCCAAATGGCGCGCTGGCGCACCGAGCCTTTGCCCGTTTTATACATCTCCAATAGCTCTTCTTGCGGAGTGACAATCTCGCCAGCAGTAGGCATGTCGGGCCCCTTGATGTGTTTACACAGTGCCCGTATGGTGGCTTCAGGTTTGTCCAGCAAATGTACGCAGGCGCTGACCACCTCGCGCATGTTATGCGGCAAGATGTCGGTGGCCATGCCTACGGCAATGCCGGTGGCGCCATTAAGCAACACATTAGGCACCCGAGCAGGCATCAGCAGTGGTTCGCTTAGGGTGCCGTCAAAGTTGGGCCCCCATTCCACCGTGCCTTGCCCCAGCTCTTGTAGCAGCAGCTTGGAGTACAAAGTCATGCGCGATTCGGTGTAACGCATCGCAGCGAATGATTTTGGATCGTCTTGTGAACCCCAGTTGCCTTGGCCGTCAATGAGAGTGTAGCGATAACTAAATGGCTGCGCCATCAGCACCATCGCTTCATAGCAGGCAGTGTCACCGTGCGGATGAAATTTGCCCAACACGTCACCCACAGTGCGCGCCGATTTTTTATATTTGGCATTTGCTGTTAAGCCCAAGTCACTCATGGCATAAATGATGCGTCGCTGCACGGGCTTTAGACCATCCGCCAAGCTGGGCAAGGCGCGGTCCAAGATAACGTACATGGAATAGTTGAGGTAGGCGCGCTCGGTGAAGTCGCCCATTTCCATGCGTTCAAGAGTACGGGTGCTGGGTTCCATACGGTTTAATCGTTAGGGGTTAATGAAACAGTTTAGAGGATAGTCTCAGTCGTCGTTTTCAAGTTGTTTTTTCAGTGTTTGCAGGCCTTGGTCATAGGCATCACCCAGCATTTTTTCCATGGCTAATAGGCCAAAATAACGCTCTAAAATACCGTCCAGGGTGGCATCAAAAGCCCAAGTGACTTCGGTTTGGTCGCCTTGTTCTTGCAATATGAACTGTGCGTGCGCAGGGCCGCCGCCTAAGTTAAGTTCAGTTTTAACAAATTCGTTCGGGCGCGATTCAATAATCTTTTGTGATCCGTTGCCTACTGCTCTATTTTCACTCGCCCATGTTACGTTTGCACCCACGCCGTCATCAGGACCACTGAAGGTAAACTGCGTGTTGGGGTCGATGCCGGTCCACGGTGACCACTCATTAAATTTTTTCAAATTATTCACCATCGGAAATATCACGCTAGCAGGCTGATTGATGGTGATACTGCGCTCTACGTGTTTTTCTTTAGGGAGCGTATAGCCATAAATGCCAATCATCAGCAGCACAAAGGCCAGAGCGATGAACAATCTTCTTAGAAATAGTCCCATGAGTTATGACTTAAATATTTATGTTGATGAATTATTTGGTCGGTGTGTTTGGATAAGGGAACGGCGTGATTGTGGCGCCACTGCTATCGCTTTTCAGGCTGCGAATTTTAGTCACGCCCTTTTCCTGCACTTCGTCGATACGCACAATTTGGTGCATCGGAATGTAGGTGCGGTTCACGCCAGCAAAGTCTGCTTTAAGCTTTTCTTCGCTGGGATCAATTAACATGTCAGTGCTATTGTCAAAAATCAAATCGGCCACTTCGACGAAGGCCATCAAACCGCTTTGAGTCACTTCGCGGGCATACAACTCAATGAGCTTGTCTTGTTGGCGAAACACTACTTTATAAACTGGCTTTTTTTCCTTACTCACTATAAATTGCGACACGGTTGTTTGATGAAATGCAGGTAACAATACCCGGCAAACCGACTATACTGCGATCAGGTTGTGCGGGCGCTTTTGTTCGCCGTCCGCGTACCATTGCTTGCCTAAACTACAGGCTAAATTATATCATCGCCGCTATGCAGATGTTTAGTAAACAACGATTCATCTATTGTATTAGTTCCATAAAGCAAGTGCTGATGGCCAGCGCACTTGGGCTACTGATTCCCATGAGTGCTAATGCGCAAGTAGCCAGCTTGCCTGTGCAGGTGCAAGTGCTATTGGAAAAATACCAAGTACCACAAAGCGCAGTCAGTGCACATGTGCTTGATCTTGGCAGTAATGCCGTCGTGTTAGAGCATCATGCAAGTACCGCGCGTAATCCTGCTTCGGTAATGAAGGTGCTGACTACCTTAGCGGCACTGGAAAAGCTAGGCCCCGCATTTGTTTGGCCCACTGAATATTTTCTAAATGGCTCACTACAGAATGGTGTGCTTAATGGTGACTTAGTTATTAAGGGCCACGGTGATCCGTTTTTGGTGACCGAGCGATTTTATTTGCATCTGCGTGCTTTACGTGAATTAGGGCTTAAAACAATCAAGGGCAATTTAATTATTGATAACTCCGCATTTAAGCTAAAGAAGCACGACCCGGGCGCGTTTGATAGAAGCCCTTATCGTTTGTATAACGTTGGTCCTAGTGCCACCGTAGTGAATTTTAATGCCAGTCGCTTTAAGATGGTGAGTGATGGCAAAGTTGTACGTATTTTGCAAGATCCGCCGCTGCACAATGTAAAAATTATTGACAAAATGCGCCTGAAAAAAGGTGGTTGCCGGGCAAAGGAGCATGGTTGGAGAATGGACACGACGCGTCAAAATAAACGTGCAGAGGTGACTTTTACCGGTACGTTTAGCGACGGCTGCAAGCAGCATGATTACCGCCGTGCGGTGCTTAGCAATAATGCGTACTTGTTTGGTTTGTTCACACACCTTTGGGCACAGGTGGGCGGCGAGTTTGCTGGTGACTATAAGCGTGGCCAAGTCAGCAGTGCTGCGGAGCTATTTTATACTGGTAGTGGCAAAAATTTGGCTGAGGTGATTATCGGCACTAATAAGTACAGCAACAACTTATTGGCACGCCAGTTGTTGCTAACACTGTCCGCTCAAGATAATGCTCAGCCTGCCGGTACCGAAAGCCACGGTGCAGCCTTGATTAAAACTTGGTTACAGCGTGCGGATATCAATGCACCTGAATTACAGATAGAAAATGGCTCAGGCTTGGCGCGTAATATTCGTATTTCATCGCAAAGCCTAAATGCTATTTTGCGACATGGCTGGCGCAGCCTTTATCAGCCAGAGTTTTTAAGCTCATTCTCTTTGGCTGGCACTGATGGCACTGCACGTAAGCGCTTTAAGCAGGTTGAGAATAAGGGGCGTATTCGCATTAAAACAGGCTATTTGCGTGGCACCCGTAGCATGGCCGGGTACATCAAAACGCGCTCGGGAAAGATGCTAGCAGTTAACCTTTTAATTGAGCACCCTAACATTAATTACAGCAAGGGAAACCAAGTTCAAGACGCGTTTATTCGTGCTTTATTAGGCCGATAGTTTTTGTGCTGGTACTCTAGCTACAATAGTGGCTGCTTAATCTTTTAAGCCAGCTTGAATAACTCCGCCACCAAGGCAATTGTCACCTTGATAAAACACTGCCGCTTGCCCAGGTGCAACCGCACGTTGGGGCTGCTCAAACTGCAGTTTGGCTTGCCCGTCTTTTTCTATGTGTAAAGTGCAAGCTTGATCAGTTTGACGGTAACGAGTTTTAGCGTGGCAGTTCAGCGGTGTTTGTGGTGGGTCGCCGTTCACCCAATCTAGCTCGTCTACTAATACTATGTCACTTTGCAGTGCGCTGTGGTCATGGCCTTGCACTACGTACAGCACGTTTTGCTGCACGTCTTTACTGGCTACAAACCATGGCTCTCCTGAATTATTGGTACTATCAAGCCCACCAATGCCGAGGCCGCCGCGCTGGCCAATAGTGTAATACAAGGCGCCGTGGTGTTGGCCGATCACTTCGCCGTCTAGTGTCTTGATGTCGCCTTGCTGCGCAGGCAAAAACTGCTGTAAGAAATCTTTAAAACGCCGCTCACCGATAAAGCAAATACCAGTGGAGTCTTTTTTCTCGTTTACACTCAAACCCAAATCGCTGGCGCGTTGACGCACTTCGCTTTTCGGCAGATGGCCAATCGGAAATAAGCTGTGCGCCAAAGCATGCTGGCCCAAGGTGTATAAGAAATAGCTCTGGTCTTTATTACCATCAACGCCTTTGCGTAGCTGCCATTGTTTGCCTGATTGGTTTTTTTGCACATAGTGACCGGTGGCAATGTGTTGTGCGCCCAACTCTAATGACCACTCTAAGAATGTTTTGAATTTGATCTCTTTGTTGCACAAAATGTCGGGGTTGGGAGTGCGGCCAGCCTTGTACTCGCGCAAGAAATGTTCGAATACATTGTCCCAATATTCAGGCGAAAAATTGACCGCCTCCAGGTGAATGCCTAAGGTGCTACACACGGATTGCGCATCGGCCAAATCCACGGCCGCGGAGCAATACTCTGCATCGTCGTCTTCTTCCCAGTTTTTCATGAACAGGCCTGTCACGTCATAGCCTTGTTCCAGTAAGATGGCAGCAGCCACAGCTGAATCCACGCCGCCCGACAAGCCGACGATGACCTTGGAGCCGCCGTTATTTTTCCACATGGTGCAGGTTTTTACCTAGATTTGGAGCGCGTCCGCTTACAGCTAAAGCATCAGTTAAGATTAAGAATTTTCTTAAGGCTAGCATACTGTGAGCGGCTTTTTTCTTTCATGCGTGCCAGCCAACCTTGCTCATCGGTGTCTCGGTCGAAAGTGTTCACGTATGAAGTAAAAATAGGAATATCAATCCATTCCTCTTTGGTCTGCACATACGGTAAATTGCCATTGTGCTGAAACCATGAATCCACCACCCATAATTGGCCACTTTGCTTTTCTTGTAGCTGCCCAGCCCAGTGCTGGTCAAGCACGGTGCGGCGAAAGGCTCGTTCTACTACGTGGTGGTGGTGTAACAAGCTATTTTGCGCAAACAGCTTTAAATAGGTGGTGGTGTTAAGCGACTCATCAATGCAATCAAGCTGGCCCGGAAAGGTAGAGTTTTCATCATAATTGCCAGCTACATCCTTATGGGTAGGGGTATAGCGTCCAGCGACTACTTCCATCCAGCCGACTGCACGGCGAATTTTCTCGCGTTCGTGTTCGGGAGAAGGTGCTTTATTGACTAACCAATTAGCTGCGCCCACCCATTCTTCTTGAGTGATGCTGATATTTTTTTTAACCTTGCAGCCAAAATCCATACAAATGGGAATGGCATCAATGCCTTTGCTTGAGACAGTCGCGTTTAATGTCGCTGATGGCATTGCTGAACCTAAGCCCGCAGCAAGCAGAAAGACTAGGTTTTTAATTGTTTTTGTGGTTGTTCGCACTGTGCTTATTTAGATAAAAGTTAGTTAGGTTAATTATAGCGTAAGCCAAGGCTTTTCGGCCATGCAGGCAGCTATCAATACGGTTATATAGCCATCTACTGTTCAGCTTCAGTGTTTGTAAGCAGCTTGTTTAATGATTCTAGGACAAGGCCAGTATCGAATAGTGCAATTATATTTAAAATTGTTATTGCGAATCATTCTCATTTGCATTAGCATCCGTGTTTCCAATTGTTCAAACCTTTTTGATTTCTATGAAACGATTATTAAGCCTTCTTGTGATTGCCAGCCTTGCAGGCCCAATAGTGGCGACGGCTGAAGAAGTGAATGTGTACTCTTACCGTAAACCTGAGCTGATTCAACCAATGTTTGATGCCTTCACCGCCGATAGTGGTATCGATGTTAATGTGGTTTTTGCTAAAAAAGGCATGTTGGAGCGCTTAAAAAGCGAAGGTGTTAACACCCCTGCTGACTTGGTGTTCACAGTGGACATTGGGCGTTTGTCAGATATTAAGAGCGCCGGTTTAACTCAAGCGGTCAGCTCGGCCAGTTTAAATTCAGCTATACCCAGCTATGCCCGCGATGACGATGGTCACTGGTTTGGCTTAACCAGCCGTGCGAGAGTAATTGTTGCCTCAAAAGACCGCGTTCAAGAAAACGAAGCGCTGACGTATGAATCTTTAGCTGAGCCCGCGATGCAGGGCCGCGTATGCACGCGCTCAGGAAAAAATGCTTATATGGTGGCGTTAAATGCATCGATGATTGCGCATCACGGTTTGGAAAATGCTGAAAAATGGATGGCTGACCTCAAAGGTAATTTGGCACGTAAGCCGCAAGGTAACGACCGCGCGCAAGTGAAGGCGATTGCCCAAGGTGAGTGTGATGTGGCGGTGATCAATCACTATTACATGTACAAGATGCTACAAGACCCCGAGCAAAAGCCATCGGCTGATGCGGTGCGGGTGATTTTTCCGAATCAAGCAGATCGAGGCACGCACATGAAC